>JALOPA010000482.1 GCA_025454125.1 Thermodesulfobacteriota bacterium | reverse complement strand
GAGGCTTGATCAGGCATGGCCTGAGACCATGAAAATCCTTCAGAGCGAGACCTTCCTGGATTTCTGCGTTCATTATCCGAAACCGAAGAGGACATTCCTCAAGGCCGACGGCCCTGAAGACATCGTCACCTCCAGGGTGATTTTCAGGGCAAAAAACGGCAAGGAACTGGGGCCGCAAGACTACCTCAAGGAGTTTGAGCGATTCGTGAAAGAGAACCCGGAGCACATCGAGGCTTTGGAGATCCTGCTCAAGCGGCCCAGGGATTTTGATGCGAGCCTGTTGAAAGACCTCCGAATCGCTCTGGCAACCAGGCCCGACTCCCTCGTGGACAAGTTCTCTGAGAAGAACCTGCGACGAGCCTATGCAAAGGAGCTGGCGGATATCATCTCGATCATCCGCCACGCGGCCAAAGGGGATGAGCTTTTCACAGCCGAGCAAAGGGTCAACAAAGCGTTCATGAGAGTGAAATCGAATCGCCGCTTCAATGAAGAGCAGGACAAATGGCTGGAACTCATCAGGCAGCACCTCACTGCGACCCTGCTTATGGAGAAAGCGGATATTGACTTCATGCCGATCTTCACCCGCGAGGGCGCTTCCTGGGGCAAGCTGAACAAGATTTTCAGGGGTGAACTGGCGACGGTCATCACCGAAATCAACACTGCTGTAGCCGCATAGGTGCATAGCCGGCGCTATATGCAAGGAAGCGTATCTTTACATCAAATTTAGTGTTGACCTTTTATGGAATTCAGCCTAGAGTTTTATGAAACAGCTTCTGGGAGATGCCCGGTCCAAGCATTTCTTGACCAGATCGAGATGACCGATCCCGACGCCTTTGAATCGGTGCTTGCAGGGCTAGCCAAGTTACGAAGCAGGGAATCTCACAAACCTCCGCTTTCAAAACCCATAGGAAACGATCTCTATGAACTTCGCCACGTTGGAAAGCTTAACACAAGGATGCTCTATTTCTTCATGGCGGGGCGCCGAATCATCATTGTGCACGGTGTTCGAAAAAAAGCCAGACTGCTTTCCATTCGAGACCGCAAAATCGCCTTAGATAGGAAACGGGATTGGCTTGCGAGGGAGTTAGGATGAAAAGAAAGACGAATTTCGATCGGTATCTTGAAGATCACCTAAAGGATCCGGATTTCGCTGAGCGATTCAAAAGGGCTGGTGAGGCATGGGATGTTGCTTTGCAGCTTGCGGCTCTACGAAAGGACTCAGGGCTCTCTCAGGCTCAGCTGGCAAAACGCCTGGGCACTTCTCAGCAACAGATCAGCCGCCTGGAGTCCCCGGGCTATGAGGGGCATTCTCTTAGCATGCTCCGACGGGTTGCTGGGGCTCTTGGAGCAAGCGTTAAGGTGAAGATCTACCGACACATGAAGGTAAAGACGCAGGCTGTTGGTGAAAGGGCAGCGAAATATAAAACCAAGAAATGATTTTTCTTTACATCCGGAAGATCCTGTAAATCCTGTCTAGAACAGGGGCTTTTTATGACTGACATTGTTGGGAAACTCTGGGGATTCTGCCACACCCTTCGGCACGATGGCATCGACTACGGCGACTACATCGAGCAGCTCACCTATCTTCTCTTCCTGAAGATGATCGAGGAAAAGGGCGCGGAGATCCCTGCGGAATACTCCTGGGCCGTCCTTCGAGAAAAATCAGGAACAGAACTCACCGATCATTACATGACTACCCTTAGGAAACTGGGTGAAAAGAAGGGTATGCTCGGCGACATTTACGCCGGCGCCATGTCGCGCTTCAGCAACCCGGTGAACCTCAAGCGCCTGGTGAATCTCATCGACGAGGTGGAATGGACCGGCCTCAATGTTGACGTAAAGGCCGCTGCCTACGAAGGCCTTCTTGAAAAGTCCGCGTCTGAAGGCAAGAAGGGGGCAGGACAGTACTTCACTCCCCGCATCCTGATCCAATCCATTGTCCGCTGCATGAAGCCCGATCCGCGAAAGGTCAAGGATTTTACCATCCATGATCCTGCTGCCGGGACCGGCGGGTTCCTGATGTGCGCTTATGAGTGGCTCATGGAGGAAACCAAGGGAAAGCTGGAGCGAGACGATGCAAAGCGGATCTTGAACTCAACATACTCGGGCACTGAGCTTGTGCCGCGTCCGCGCAGACTAGCCCAGATGAACCTTTATCTCCACGGCATCCAGGCCCATATCTATCTCGGCGACGCGATTTACGAGCCTAAAAAAGGGAAACCTTATGATGTCGTCATGACCAATCCCCCCTTTGGGACCAAGGGAGCGAACCAGGCCCCAAACCGGGACGACTTCACTGTTTCCACCAGCAACAAGCAGCTCAACTTTGTCCAGCACGTCATGAGTATCCTGAAAGCCGGCGGACGTGCCGCCGTGGTCGTGCCTGACAACGTTCTCTTCGCAGATCAGGCGGGCGAAGTGTTTAAGATCCTCACGGAGGATTGCAACCTCCATACTGTCCTCCGCCTTCCCAACGGTACCTTTACGCCTTACAGCCCCGGCACCAAGACAAATGTCATCTTCTTCACTAAAGGCTTCCGCACAGAGAGCGTCTGGATTTATGACGCCAGAACCAATGTCCCAGGGATCACCAAGAAAGACCGACCACTGACCCCTCAACACTTCGCCGAATTTGAATTGTGCTATGGCAAGAACCCCGAAGGCCATTCCAAGCGGGATCCTAAACAATCTAAAGAAGACCGCTGGCGCTCCTTCACTATCGACGAAGTGAAATCCCGCGACTTCAAAATCGACAGCCTCAAGTGGCTCAAGGATGAATCCCTCGACGATACCAACGGTCTGCCGGAACCAGAGGAATTGGCAACCGAGGCAATAGCGGAGCTCGAAGGTGCTATATCAGAATTGAATTCCATCATTGAACTTCTGGGAAATGGCGCTGGGACCAACGAGATATCTAAATCCGCAATTCATAATGAAAAGACAAGATAAGCAGAAAGAAACGGATGTTGAGATTTCTCAAGACGAGGATCTGCCCGCAGGATGGAAATTCGAGTCTCTTGGGGAAGGCCTAGTCTTGGGAATTCAGCCTGGCTTTGCATGTGGAGAATACAACCGAGAGGGTTCAGGGATTGCACAACTGCGGCCGATGAACGTTCATGAAAGCGGACGTATTGATCTGTCCTTGGTCAAGTATGTGCCCGAAGCAAGGGTCTCCCGTCAGGAACTCATTCTTGTAAAGGGAGATGTTCTTTTCAATAATACAAATAGCCCAGAGCTCGTCGGAAAAACCGCATATTACGATCTAACCGGACCGGCGACTTTTTCCAACCATATGACCCGTATTAGGTGTAATACCAGTGCCCTTGATCCGAAGTATTGCGCTATGGCGTTGCATCAGAAGTGGCGGGAGGGATACTTCAAAACGGTCTGCAATAATCACGTCTCGCAGTCGAGCGTGAGCAGGTCAGTATTGCTCGAAACCCCGCTTCCAGTTCCCCCTGTGCCAGAACAAAAGCGGATCGTGGCGAAGATTGAGGAGTTGCTTCCGAAGGTGAATGTGGTGCGGGAGCGGTTGATTGGGGTCAAAGAGATCATGAAGCGTTTCCGCCAGTCCGTCCTCTC
>JALOPA010000481.1 GCA_025454125.1 Thermodesulfobacteriota bacterium | reverse complement strand
CTTTGAAGGTCCCACTTTCGTAAGATCAGAAAGGCGTAAGAGGCGGAGTAGACGATCATGAAGCTCACAAGGATGGAGCCCGCGAAGAGAGCCATGACTGCAGGATGAAAGATCATTCCCCTGCCCCGTCAACCCTTCCGTCTCTCAGATTCACCACCCTGTCGACGACCGTGGATTCGTACACGAGCGGGTCATGGCTGGCCAGGATCAGTGTTTTCCCGTCTTCCTTGAGTTTCCCCAGGATGTCCATGAATTCCGACGAAAGCTTGGTGTCGAGGTGAGCCGTTGGTTCGTCTGCGACGATGACGGAGGGGTTGTTCATGAGCGCCCTGACAATTGTCACTCGCTGGGCCTCGCCGCCCGAGAGCCATTCCACTCTGCTGTAGGCTTTCGGGGCAAGGTTGAAAAGCTCAAAGAGATTCAACGCCCTTTTCCTGATGGAGGAGAATTTCTCACCCACCGGGTAGACGGGCAGCATGGCGTTTTCCAGGGCCGTGATCCCTTTGATCAGATTGAACTGCTGGAAGATGAAACCGAAGGTCTTCCGCCGGATCTCCGTCAGGAACCGCTCCGGAAGGCTCGTGATCTCCCGGCCGAAGAGCAGGATCCTGCCGGAAGTGGGCCTGGCCATGCAGCCGATGAGGCTCAGAAGGGTAGTCTTTCCGGACCCGCTCGGGCCCTTGAGCACAGTGGCTTTGCCGGCTTCGATGGAAAGGCTGATCCCCTGCACAGCGGCAAACTCGTTGGGCTTGCCTGAATTGAAGACCTTCCGGATGTCATTGAGCTCGATCATGAGCGGCGATCACCTCATCACGGAATCGGGGTCCACAATAGCCGCCCGCCAGGAAGGGATAATCGTGGCGACCGTGTAAGGGACGACGGTGAAAAAAAACAGGGAAGCCACTTGAGCGCCGTCGATAAAGGGGGTTATCCTGAAGCTGGGATACAGAACGGCCCATCCTTTGAGCACAGGTTCGAAGAGCATGAAGGAGGTGAAGAAAACATGGATGTACGCCAGAAGGATCCCCAGGAGGAAGGAGGAGAGGGAAACCACAAGGCCTTCCCAGAACTTCATCCTGATGATGTCCGAGGTCTCCCATCCGATGGCCTTGAGAATTCCGATTTCCTTTCTTTCCTCCAGACTCAGTCCCGAGGCTTTATCCCACGCAAAGATGATGAAGGCCAGAACCGCTCCCAGCAGAATGGCGAGCAGGATGCCTCCCCGCCAACTGAAAATGGCATCATAGGTCCGAAGGATCTCCTCTCTCAAGACCTGGCGTGTGTCAGGGAGGATCTCCGCCACCTTCAGGGCGATGGTCGGAAGTTCCCTGGAGTTCCTGACCTTCACGGCCAGGTCGGTTGCACAATCCTCGGGTGTCCCGAAAACCTCTCTGAAGTCATGCTCCGATATCAGGACCAAGTCAGAGGTAACCAAACCGGATTCGGAAGAGAAGATTTTTTTTATCTCCAGTTCGATCGTAACTCCCTGGTAAGTCCTGAACTCGAGCGTGTCCCCCACGGACGCGAGCCTGATTCTCGAGACGCCTTCGCCGACAGCGAGGTGGCCGGGGGACACGTCGGGATCCTCGGCGACCATCAGGGTGTAGTTGGCTCCCACAATGGGGTCATAGTAGTACCCCCACAAACGTGCCTCGATCGAGCTGACGCCCCGGATAGTCTTGATCCGGTCGATGTAGGCCACCGGGATCAGTTCATGCCTCCCGGCGACCAACTTTTGAACGATCATTTCAGGCGCTTCCTTGAGGAGAAAGGAGGCTTCTTCGCGGAGGGCATAAGTGAAGAACAGGACAGAGGCGAGGAAGAAGACAATCAGAGTATAGACCGAAACCAGGGCGGCATTCTTCCCTTTTCTCCTGACAAGGGAGGACAGGGTGAAGTCAAGGATGTTCCGATGCCGTTCAATCCACGTTCTCATAACTCTTCTTGGCAGCCGCGGGACGGGATACGAGAGAACCTGATGGAAAATGTTCCAGTGCCATGGGAGAATCCTGAAAGGCTGTGTGAAAATCTGCCAACGAAAGGTGTCGCGTGTAGCTTGCCTCGGTAAAAAGGCAGAGATCCGTGAGGCCAAGCCCTCGGACCAGACCGGCCTTTTCCTGAAGATGCCGCTCACTCGCCTCGCGCACAAAAGAGGCGTGGGTGAACAGGCATCCCAGAAGAAAAAACTGGATCGTGACGCAAAGAAGAAAAAGGCTGGATTTTCTCATGAAAGTGAATCCAGCTGCATCACGAGGTCAAGGTTGATGTCTTGAAATCGCAGGACGGTCTTGCCTTTGTGGTCTCTTAGAAACTCCTCGGCATCTGCCTCGCTATTGAAAGGGATAAACTCCCTTCCCATGGGGCCGTAAACATCGCTCCCCAAGACATAGTAGGCTTTAGAACCGTCGATCAACGTCAGACCGTAATAATCCGTCACATGAATCTGCAGAATGTCTTCGTGCTTTTTTGAGGGGCTGTATTTGCGAAGATTGAAATAATACTTCATCATGTCCTTTACCCCGTCAAAAAAGGCGTGGGTATTGTCTTTATACGAGACGACGGCCACGAAATCCGGATACTTTGCAACGAACATCCCGCAAACAGGACACTTGTCCTTAGGTCCGGGTTTCGGGTGCCCTGCATCCTGGGCCCAGAGGAGCGGTTCAGCCAACAGGAGCATTCCAACGAGCATAACAAAAATGCGACGCTTCATATCTCAACCCCACAGGGCGGCACAGGCCGCTTCTAATCGGCCTTCTTCATCTGCCGCGTTTTTCTTCTTTCGCGGATCATTTTGGTATCGTCGTTCATGTCTTCATAGGTGGCCTTCATCGCGTCATCAAAAGTGGCTGCCTTGCCCTGGTTCTCCAGTACAAAAGCCTCAGCAGCTCCCTTTTCAGTGAAAGCCCACTTGGCTCTTTTGGTCATCACACCCGGTTTGGTTCCGCCGACGACCCAAATCGCTTTTTCCGCATCGATGAGCGCCTTTGTGTTGTAGTCACCCACGCGGATGGTTCTGGGCGTCTTGTCGATATTCAGGGAGAGGTCCACAGCCACGCAGTGAATGCTGCACGTTCCCACAGTTGTGCCGTCCTCGTATTCGATGAGCATCCGGCTGTGGGCGAACTTTGCCCTGTCCATGCCGCAGTACTTACATGAGGCAGCTTTCTGAATATCTTCTTGAGTTTGGGCGAGGAGGAACGGACTATAGAATAGAACGAAAGTTATTGCGAGGAAAATGAGTACTAATCTTTTCATGTTGAAGCTCCTTTTGAAGGTTTTAGAAGTGCATTATGAGAAGAACGATGCAAGATTAGCTTTTCCAGACAGGACACCTCCGATTACTGCACCCTGAGCTCCTTGGTCGATTTAAATTAACTCAATTCACTTAGACAGGGAATAGGGTGATCACCCCATATTTCACCTGAAAGGGCCGTATTTTGATTCCCACCATTCGGATCGAATTGCCGGGATCCGCCTCGAAGATCCCTCTCATGGGTCTGCCCTCTCCTCCCTCGCACTCATGGAAAGATAGCCTTTGCGTTCCACAGCAGTTTCGCCCGCACGTAGGGCGCCAGCCAGGTGGAC
>JALOPA010000480.1 GCA_025454125.1 Thermodesulfobacteriota bacterium | reverse complement strand
GCGCAATCAAGATTTCCAGACCTTCTTGAAGATTCTGAAAGGGCAGGGGGTCAGGAAACAGGGCTTAGCCTTTTTTTCCGGTCCCAAGCAGGTGAGGGAACTCCTGATAGAGTTTCCGGAGCACTGTGAAGGGATCATCTTCAGCATAAAGCATAAGATGCCGGAAGGCATTCCCGCCAGGAACCTTCAAGCTTATTTTCTTTCTGCTGAGCTTTTCAGAGAGATCGACACTTTTGGAACCGACTACCCGGTTCTGATCATTCACGTGCCTTCTTTTCCCGAGTGGGATCCGGGGTCGCTGCCTGAGGGCTGCACGCTCCTCATCCCGTTCCAGGACCCGAGCAATGTGGGAGCGGTTATCCGTTCCGCTGCTGCTCTCGGGGTCGCAAATCTGGTGGTGCTGAAGGAAGCGGCCCATCCATTTCACCACAAATCAACGAGGGCAGGAGGAAGCGCTCTGTTCAGGATCCCGATTTTCGAGGGACCGTCCATTCGGGAATTGGGCAGGTCAAAATCGCCGATGATCACCCTCTCTGCCGATGGAGACGATATCCGCAACTTCAGATTTCCGGAAAGGTTCTGTCTCTTGCCCGGCGTGGAGGGGCCTGGCCTGCCGCCGGGGGTCCGCCATCTGAAATCTCTTTCCATTCCTATGGAGCGAGGGGTTGAATCTCTGAATGCGGCACTCGCCACCGGCATCGCCCTCTACGCCTGGCGCTGGGGAACTAAGAAGGGTTGATTGTTATTCTGTCTACTGCATTCTGTCTCCTGTCTTCTACTATTCAACTTGTTTCTTGACACGGCTACGCCTGAGGGGTAAAAGGCTGTTTTGATTTTTTTAAAGGAGAATGCTCATGGCATCCAACACGCAGAAACGAAAGAAGATCATGAAGAACAAGGCGAAGCCCAACAAGGCGAACCTTAAAGCCGACGCGAAGCGCACGCAGAAGAATCAGGAGATCCTGAAGAAGCTTGCCGGGAAGTAACAGCAGACGCTGCTCTTCTTTGCGTGCCCACTTAAACGGGTCGATCTAACAGCTCAAGACAGGCCTGCAAAACTTCCTCTGGCTTAATGGACTCCATACAGACCGGCTGATCGCATCTCTTGTTCATGCAGGGGCGACAGCTCAGTTCCTTTTGTACAATTCTGTATAAATCTGGTGTGGTGTAGGGCCTTGTGTAGACCGGATCTTCTGGACCAAACAAAGCCACGACAGGTGTTTTTACCGCCGCAGCAATGTGCATGGGGCCGCTGTCGTTTGTGACGAATAAATCGAGCTGGCTAATGACGTAAGCCAGGTCATTCAGTGACAGCTTCCCTGCCAGGTTTGTAGAGGGATGCTTCATGGCCTTCTCGATCCGGGAAGCAAGATGTTCTTCTCCGGGGCCGCCGAACACAAAGATCTCAGTCCCGCGAAGCTCTGAAAGGCGATCAGCCACCACGGCGTGATTCTCGGGATTCCATCGTTTCTCAGGTCTGTCCGCCCCTGGGTTGATCCCGACGCGCAATGGTTGTTTTTCCTGCCCGACCTTAGGGAAAAGGGCAGCGCACTTCGCTTCCACGCTCTCGTCCCAGAAAACCTCTATTCCCCTGTCATCAGGCGCACCACCGGCTAGCTTTGCCAGATCCAACATGGCGTCTGTAAAGTGGCGATTCTCGAAAGTCTCTTTAGGGGCTTTTGCATCAAGAAACAAGCCGAATCCTTTTGAGTCATGACCGATCTTTTCAGCTGACTTGAGCAATCTAAAGAGAAGGCCCATTCTGAGCGCTCCCTGACGAGACACAACGCGATACAGGTTCACTACCACATCAAAACTGATTTTTCTCAGTTGCAGGAGCGTCCGCAGAATTACAAAAAACTGGGATTTCTCCCTTCGAAATTCTCTGATGGGAAGGCTCCACACATGATCCACATAGGGATAGTTTCTGGCAAGGATCGCCGCTTCAGTGCTGGTGAGAATGTTGAGTCTGGTCTCAGGAGTCCGATTTTTCAGCGCTCTGATAGCCTTTGAGGCGAGGATAAGATCCCCGATTCCTGCAACTGCGATGACGAGAGTGTGCTTTGCGTTTTCTTTCACTTAACGAGTACCGCTTCCACTGTAAGGGCTGGAAAAACCCTTAGAGGGCTTTGTTCATATGCAGTCGGGAAGAGATTGAAGAGAGGTTCCAAAATGAAGTTCCAAACGGATAATCGTTTGCCGAAAATTAATTTAGTGCTGCATGATGAAAATCTGAAGTCGAAGTAGCCAGAATCGCTGGCATAATAGGAAAACGTGTTGTAAGCGAAAAAATGGCGATGGGTTGGGTCTTGGAAGGCAAGCTGCGAAGTGAAATGAGGAACGATGATTTTGGCAATCCCTCCTTTGGTCAATACGCGATGCACTTCCTTCATCGCGTTATTGTGATCGATCAAATGCTCAAGGCAGTGACTCATAAAAACTTCGTGAACAGATTCTGTGTCAAACGGCCAAGGGTAATGTCCTAAGTCATGGATGATGTCTACTCCAGGGGCTTTTGGATTGTTGTCGACATTCACATAGCCGTCCATAGGTCTGCCGCCTGAACCTAGGTTAAGTTTCAGTTCTGTGGTTGAGTGTTCCATCTTGCAAGTGCTGCTTGAATAGTGCGAGGTCACTTTAGATCTCCCGTTTCTATCCTAACGCTAAATTTTCTTGGTCTCTCCGAATCAGAGAACAAAAAGTACCATATCCGTCATTTCTGATATACGGATAATGGATCGGTCGGAGGTCTTCAGACTAAGTAAAGGGGTTCCTCTTGGCCGAAGAATGCCACTCCAGATCTCCCTCTACCATTTCTCTCACGAGTCGTTTGAAAGGCACTTCAGGGGACCAAGCGAGCTTCTTCCTTGCCTTTGAGGCGTCCCCCTGAAGAATATTGACTTCTGAAGGGCGGTAAAGATTCTCGTCTATGACCAAGTGGTTTCGGTAATCCAATCCTACGCACTCAAATGAGAGTTGCAGAAACTCACGGACCGAGTGAGATTCCCCTGAGGCAATGACGTAGTCCTCGGGTACGGCCTGCTGGAGCATTAGCCACATTGCTTTCACATAATCCCGAGAGTGCCCCCAGTCTCTCATAGCGTCGAGATTCCCCAGGCGGATCTCCTTTTCCAGTCCCAGCTTGATTTTCACGGCTCCGGAGGTGATCTTCCTTGTCACAAATTCGCCGCCTCTTCGTGGTGACTCGTGGTTGAATAGTATTCCGGAGAGCGCAAATAAGCCGTAGGCTTCGCGGTAGTTTCTGGTGAGTTCGAATCCGGCCATCTTCGAAATCCCATAGGCGGAGCGGGGATGGAATGGCGTTTCTTCATTCTGAGGACTTTTTGCGGCGTTCCCGAACATCTCGCTTGATGCAGCGTGATAGAATCTGCAATTAGGCGCCTGCCGCTTTACGGCGGAAAGGACATAATGTGTGCCATTGAGGTTTGTGTTGATCGTCGAGAACTCATCTTCGAACGAGTAAGACACGAAGCTTTGAGCTGCAAGATGGTAGCACTCATCAGGTTTCACATCAGCCACGATGTCAAAGATCGACGCATAGCTCTCCATAGAAGCACTGTGGATCTTG
>JALOPA010000479.1 GCA_025454125.1 Thermodesulfobacteriota bacterium | reverse complement strand
CAAATCAAACTTCCGCAAGCTCAACTATTGTGTCAATAACGAGTGGAAGGAATCAAAAACCACAAAATACATGCCGGTCACCGATTCGAGCACCGGCGAAGCCATTGCCGAGGCCCCCTGCTGTACCAAGGAAGAGGTTTTGGAGGCTGTAAAAGCCGCAAAAGATGCATATCCGGGATGGAGAAGCACGCCGGTGCAGCAGCGCATAGCGGTCATGTTCAGATTGAAGGCGCTGATGGATGAACATCTTGATGCCCTTACCCTGAGCGTTTCAAAGGAGCTGGGAAAGAACCTTGACGAGGCACGCGGCGATGTCATCAAAGCGATAGAAGTGATGGAATGCGCCTGTGCGACTCCCTACCTTATGCAGGGGGATTCCCTGATGAACGTTTCAAGAGGCCATGATACGGTACTGTTCCGTGAGCCTCTGGGTGTTTTCGCAGGTATTGTTCCCTTTAACCCAAAGGGGTGGTAAACCTGGTTACCTGCAGCAGAAATGAGGCAGACCTTCTGCTTGAGCACCCGGATATCCGGGGCATTTCCTTCGTCGGCTCCACCTCGGTCGGAAAACACATTTACTCGACCGCGGCCTTGAATGGCAAAAGAGTTCAGTGCCTGACCGAGGCCAAGAACCACGCCCTGGTTTTGCGGGACGCGGAGCTTGATATTGCCGCCCAGAGAATTACCAACTCCACCTTCGGGTGTGCCGGGATGCGCTGCATGGCGCTGCCGGTTCTGGTAGTCGAAGAATGCGTGGCTGATGAATTTGTTTCCTACTTGAAGCACTACGCGGAAACGCTGAAAATCGGATGTGCCTACGATCCCGCGACACAGCTGGGACCGGTGGTTTCCGCTGAGCACAAGAAATTTGTTATAGACTGGATTAACAAGGCTGAGCAGGAAGGCGCAAAACTGATTCTCGACGGAAGAAATAAAGTTGTTCCGGGATACGAAAAAGGCTTTTTCATCGGGCCCACCATTTTTGATCATGTCACCGAAGAGATGACCTGCGGACAGGAGGAGGTGTTCGGCCCGGTTACTTTTGTTAAGCGGGTGAAAGATTTTGAAGAAGGTATTACCCTGATGAACAGGAACCAGTTTGCAAACGGATCGGCCATCTTTACCGAGAGCGGACACTACGCGCGTGAGTTTACCTTCAGGACAGATGGCGGCATGGTAGGAGTGAATGTTGGCATACCAGTACCCGTTTCCTATTTCCCCTTCTGCGGGCACAAGAATTCATTTTTCGGTGATCTGCACTGCATGGGAAGGGACGGTGTGCAGTTCTACACCGAGTCCAAAACGATCACCTATCGCTGGCTGAAAGGTACAGTCAAGGCGAAGAAGGTGAGCACCTGGGAAGGAACCATCGCCCGCGAATAGGGCGTGACTTCCTGCGGAATGCGCCGGGCGGGTTACTGAGATACTAAAGAGAGCCTTTTCCTCATATGGGAAAGGCTCTCTTTATCGGTGCGCCCGGCAGGGCGCAGCTACTTTGGCTCAGGCTAATGTTGATTTGCCGCATTGACACGGACCAAGAATGGCAACTGCCGGGAAATCGCTGAGGCGTTCCTTTATCTGTAGCTTAATGTGACGGGGAATATAAGTTTGCATATTGCAATTATATCTTTCAATGTACAAACATCGAGACCCTTTTGTTTAAACGGATGATGCCCTGGCTCCTGCCTCCGGGAATATGTCACCCCTTATTATGCTAATTTTGACATCAAAAATTCCATTATTGGGGGTAAAAAAAGCCGTTTTGTGGACGTTAGCTTATTAATTTCAATGTGATAGCATGACCCGACCCCAGCACTAAAAAAGATTCTCTGCGGATGGGAAAGGCTTCTTCGAAGGAAATGATTTCCGGTTTTTAATATTGACAAAAAGTCTATAAAGTAGCAATTATTTACCCCCTATTTCGCCATCTCGTCAAAATACCCGGGATTTACTTGACAAACGATCGAGATAGCGCTAATATTATTGCTACTATTTCGCTTGATCGTCAAAAAGATGGACCAATGAAGCTGAATGAATTCCTGTCACAGCACGCCGTGTTCACGGTGGACGAGTTGGACCGCTTTCTATCCGTCAGAAGGTCTGGTAAGCCGAACACCCGCAAGTCGCTCCTGACCTACTACCGCAAACAGGGACGGATAATACCTGTGCGTCGCGGACTATATGCGACAGTCCCTTTAGGAAGTGATCCGACATCAAGTCCGGTTGATCCTTATCTCGTTGCCGCGAAAATGAGCATGGATGCGGTTCTTGCATACCACACGGCTCTGGAATTCCACGGAAAAGCATACTCGGTTTACACGAGGCTTCATTACGTATCCGCGCGCAAATCGCTTCCGCTGAAGTTTCAATCTCAGGACTTCATACGCACTCCCGTTCCGTATCTGCTCCGAGAGAAAGGCAAGGAGATGTTTGGTGTCATCAGCCACAAGCGTTCCGGTGTGGAACTCCGGGTAACCAACCTTGAAAGAACCCTCGTCGACGTGCTGGACCGGCCGGATTTGACGGGAACCTGGGAAGAGATATGGCGATCCCTGGAATCGGTTGAGTTCTTCGACTTGGATCAGGTCGTCGAATACGTTCTTCTGTTGGAAAATGCGACCACCGCCGCAAAGGTGGGTTTTTTTCTGGAACAGCACAAGGAAACTTTGATGGCTGACGATGCCCACTTGAATTCGCTGAGGAGCCTGCGCCCCCGCCAGCCTCACTATTTTACACGGGGCAAGCGAAAGGGCAGTAAGTGGGTAAAGGACTGGAACGTGATGGTCCCGGTCGAAATTCTGAACAGATCATGGGGGGAAGTGTTGTGAAATTCTCATCGTCGGAAGTATTGCAGGCAGCCGAAGCCAGCGGCTTCAAGGCCGATATGGTCGAGAAAGTACTCCACCTGCTGAATCTGTTGAATGCCCTGAACTCCCACCCGTTTCTCAAGGGCAAATGGGCTTTGAAGGGTGGCACGGCCTTGAACATGTTTATGCTCGACCTCCCCAGATTGTCCGTGGATATCGATCTCAACTACATCGGGGCGCTGGACCGTGAGGAAATGCTGGCGGAAAGGCCCAAGATCGAGCGGGCGGCGCAGGCGGTATTTTCCCGTGAAGGGTTCACCATCAAGAGAGTTCCGGGCGAACACGCGGGCGGGAAATGGCGATTGGGCTACCAGAGTTTCACGGGGCAATCCGGCAACCTCGAGGTCGACATGAATTTCATGTTCAGACAGCCGCTCTGGGATATTCAGCCGGCCGATTCTCATCCGCTCGGAGATTTCCAGTCCAGGAGGATTCCGGTTATCGATATTCACGAACTGGCGGCCGGGAAATTCGGGGCGCTGTTGGCGCGCAGGCAAGCACGGGATTTGTTCGACTGTCACCGGATTCTCAGTATGGCTGGTCTGGAAAAGGACCGGCTCCGCATAGCGTTCGTCACCTACGGCGGAATGAACCGCAAAGACTGGAGGACGGTTTCCATCGAAGACGTGGATTACGATGCGGCGGAAGTGACCAGGTTACTCGTTCCCGCCCTGCACGTCCGCGAAACGAAGGAGCAGGTCTCTCCGGCCGAATTCGGGGCGCGTCTTGTAAGGGAGTGCCGCGAGGGGCTGTCCGTTCTACTGCCTTTGACGGATTCCGAGCGGGCGTTTTTGGACCTGCTGCTGGACCGGGGGGAGATCGACCCCACCCTCTTGACCGCCGACGCATCTCTTCAGCAGCGCATACGATCTCAGCCGCTCCTCGAATGGAAGGCGCACAACGTGCGGGGGCACAATCCAAGGGGGGAATAGACACGGGAGCCCGAAGGCACTCTCCCGCGCCTTCGGGCTCAATGGTAAGCGCTAGTCTCTCTTGTACTTGAACGAGAGGCTCACCCGGGCCCGGTAGCTCACCACGGCGCCCTTTTCGACCTTCATATCCAGCTTGGTGATCTCGGCAACGCGGAGGTCTTTGAGGCTCTTCGACGCGGTTTCCACGGCGACCTTGGCCGCGTCCTCCCAGGACTTCGTGCTCGTTCCGACCAACTCGATGACCTTGTA
>JALOPA010000478.1 GCA_025454125.1 Thermodesulfobacteriota bacterium | reverse complement strand
AGGTGAGTTCCCTGGGCGCCTTCAAACAGAATCTGCTTGCCCTGGCGGATGGCCTGATCGATCTCGATCGACACATTGGTCATGTAGGGCTTCAGAATCTCCCCGATGGCCAGGTAACGGTCATAGATGGGCTGGAACTCCAGAGGCTCGGCATTGAGGAATTTCGTGAGGTAGAAATTCTTCTCCTTGAGATTCGTCCTGATCTTCTCTTCGAGGGTGTCCGGCTCAAGGAGGTCGGCGGCCCGGATCCCGGTTCTTCCGGCCTTATCTTCATAGCATGGCCCTATGCCGCGGCCTGTGGTCCCAATTTTGTCTTTCCCCTTTGCCGCTTCTCTGGCCACGTCGACGGCCCTGTGGTAAGGCAGGATGATGTGAGTCTTTTCGCTCACGGCGAGAGATTCCGGGCTCACGTCCACCCCCTTCTTTCTCAGGTCGTCCATTTCCTCTAGAAGCACCTCCGGATCGAGCACCACGCCGTTCCCGATGAAGCACTTCCTGCCTTTGTGAAGGATGCCGGAAGGGATCAGGTGACAAATCGTTTTTTCGCCGGCGACGACCAGGGTGTGACCCGCATTGTTTCCGCCTTGAAATCGGACCACCAGGTCTGCTCTTGCGCTCAGGTAGTCTACGACCTTGCCTTTGCCTTCATCACCCCACTGGGTGCCTACGACCGCTACATTCGCCATGAAGTCTCTCCGTAATCCTTATTTTAAAGTTTCGCAAGAAGTCGGAACTATTCCTTTTCAGTCATTCCCGCCCTTCGACTTCGCTCAGGATAAACTCCGGCGGGAATCCAGTCTTTTAAGCCCTCCTGGACTCCCGCCTACGCGGGAGTGACGACCTCGGGAACAAGCCATTTATATCACCAATGAAATCCCCGTCGAAACAGTGAGAGTGCGCCTCAATCTGGACGCAAAACCGATTTCTTGTAATCCGAAGAGTGAAGTCTTGTCAATGAGTTTATCTTCGTGTACCTTGTCGAAACGATTATTGAGCGCGGCTGTATTCCTTAATTGTTCAAGAGCTCACACCAGGTGAGGAGGCTGTCATGAGACTTCCCCAACCGGACGTGCTTGGGCGTGTCCCTCTCGAGAAGGCCATCAGGAGCCGCAGGACCATCCGGTCCTTTGCCGACCGGGGCATCACGTTCAAAGACTTTTCTCAGATCCTCTGGGCCGCACAGGGCATCATTGAACCGGGGGGCTTCAGGAGGGCCGTCCCATCGGGGGGAGCTCTTTACCCCATCGAGGTGTATGCGGTGGTGGGAGAGGGCGGGGTCGAGGACATCGAATCCGGGGTCTACCGTTACGAGCCCGGAGCGCATGAAATCACTCTGGTGAAAGAAGGAGACTTGAGGCGGGAACTGGCCAAGGCCGCCCTGGGGCAAATGTGGATGGGAGGAGCACCCGTCAACCTGATCATCACCGCAGAGTACGGTCGAAGCTCCTCCAAGTATGGGGAAAGGGGCGTGAGGTATTCCATGATAGAAGCCGGCCACGTAGGGCAGAACATCTTTCTTCAGGCGGAGGCGCTTGGCCTAGGGGCGGGCATTGTGGGCGCCTTCAATGACCGGGAGGTCATCTGGGTTGCGAAGCTGGCTCAGGGCCATGAACCCCTCCTCATCATGCCGGTGGGGCACAAGAATTGAGGCGGGAGCGAAAACAAGGGTGAAGAAGCCGCTCGGCTAGGGATTCCATCACCTGTTCCAGAACTCTTCTGTGGGAAGAAGCTTCTGATATCCGAAAACCTCGTCCAGCCGGACCAGCCACCGGTTGAAGACCGGGGCTTTACGGATCAGAAGACGGGTGAGGTCATGAATTCTCCCGGGCGGTTTGTTGAAGGGGCAGATGCGCAGACACTGGGTGCAATCCACACGCCTGAGTCCCCAATAGCTGTAACAGTTCTCCGCATTCACGTACCATTTGAGCGCACCCGAATGATTGGACTGGTTCGGACCGCTTGTCGTCATGTCGCCGTGTGAGATGGCTTGGGAGGGGCAGTGCACGGCGCAGGTTTTGCAAACCTTGCAGAAATCGACTACCCCGAAGGGTCGATACCCATCCGGCTCGAGAGGAAGATCCGTAAACACCTTGCACAGACGGACTCTAGGTCCGAATCGCTCCGTTACGAGAAGGCCCATCCTGCTCCACTCCCCTAAACCGGCGGCCATGGCCAAGGGAACGCTCAACGCGGTATCGTTGCCGCAGGGAACGGCCCGATAACCCAGGCCGCGAAGGAAGGCGGCCACCGCGTTGGCAACAAAGGCCATTTTGGAATACCCAAGACCCGTGGTGACTCCCTGCAAGACCATGCTGGAGGAGCGGAGCGTCCGGTAATCCATTTCAACGGCCAGGACCACAGCGTGGGTGCAGCCCTCTGGCAATTCGATCGGGTAGTGCTCCCGGGTGAGGGTGTTGTATTCCCGAGAATAGACCCAGCTCGGGTGGACCTTGCAGATGCCGGCAAGGTCTGCCCCCAAGCGGAGGGCAGCGGCTTTCACCCGCCGGCTCATCCTCTGAGGGGAGTCCTCGACTTTCCCTCCGGCATTTACAAAGCGTTCGGCCCTCGGCTGAATTCCTTCCCACGCATAAAGGCCGGAGTTGCTCCTGCAATTGCCCATGCCGAAGCCCCACTCCATGTTCCACGCGGCGTTGCGGGTTGCAAAATCCGATTTTGCCCAACCGGGCTTTTCCTGGTAAACCACGTCGCCGTAAAAACGCCTGGTTATAATGTTTTCAAAGGCGGGATCCCAGAGCGAGCGCTTGAACATTTCGTTCTTCTGGTCAAAGCGGTAGTCAGGAACAGGAAATCCGGGTTCGGTGATCAGGGAATTGCTCGGCATAGGAAGACCAAAGAGGGTGAAGTTGATGTCTGCAAACGATATCAGAGGGAAGAAGGATGTCAAGCGCAAAGGGTCACGAGATAACCCTTGAAAAGGGCGGTTGAAGGGCGTTAAAAAATAGATAACTTCTGATTGTTAAAGTATATTGCCTGGATCGAAAGGATCGGGCTCTGAGGTGGTGAGTATGTACGAGATCCGTTTTCACGGTCGAGGGGGCCAAGGAGCCGTGCTGGCCTCCAAGATCCTGGCCAAGGCGCTGGTGGACGAAGGCCAGTTCGTCAAGGCCATTCCCTCTTTTGGCTTTGAACGGCGCGGGGCGCCGGTCGAGGCTTACCTGCGTTTCGACAACAAGGTCATACGGCAGAACACCAACATCTACCATCCGCACTGCGTGATTTGCCTGGATCCAACCCTCCCGAGGTCCGTCAACATTTTTCGGGACATGCCGGAGGGGGGCGTCTGGGTGCAGGCGACCAAGAAAACCGTTGATCAGCTCGTGAGGCAGGAGACCCTGGCGCGACTCGGGCTTTGCGACGCCTTTGGGATCGCTTTGCGGATTTTCGGCAGGCCCATCACCAACTCCATCATGCTCGGAGCTTTCGCGAAAACCACCGGCCTGGTGTCGCTCAAATCCTTGCAGAAAGCCATGGAGTTTGCCGAGTTTCGGGATGCGGCCCTCGACAAGAACGTGCTTGCCGTGGAGCAAGGCTACGAAAACACCAAGGTGTTCGACGGCGCAGGAAAGGAG
>JALOPA010000477.1 GCA_025454125.1 Thermodesulfobacteriota bacterium | reverse complement strand
AGCACCCGGAGGAGCTTCACCTGGAGCGGGGGAGACATGTCGCCGATCTCATCCAGGAACAGAGTGCCGCCGTCCGCCAGTTCAAAGCGCCCCTTCTTCATGGCAACGGCCCCGGTGAACGCTCCTTTCTCATGGCCGAAGAGCTCGCTTTCCAGGAGGGTTTCAGCCAGAGCCCCGCAATTGACGGAGACAAAGGGCCGGTCCTTTCTGAGGCTCTCGTAATGGATCGCCTTGGCGATCAGTTCCTTGCCGGTGCCGGAGGGGCCGGTGATCAGAACAGACGCTTTGGACTGGGCCACCTTGGCGATCAGGTCATAGACCGTCTGCATGGGCTTGCTTTTGCCCACGATGTTCCTGTAGCCGAAGCGCTCGGACAGGGCTTCGCTGAGCCTGCGATTTTCCTTCAGGAGACGATAGTTGTCGAGCGCCTTGCGGATGGTCAGCTTCAGCTCTTCGTTCTGGAAAGGCTTGGTAATGTAGTCATAGGCCTGCTTTTTCATGGCCTCCACAGCCATCTCGATCGTCCCGTAGGCGGTCATCATGATGACCGGCACTTCGGGCTTTATCTTCTTGGCCTCCTCCAGGAGTTCCATGCCCGTCATCCCAGGCATTTTCATGTCCGTGAGTACGAGATCCACGTCCGCTTCCTTGATCACGCGAAGGGCTTCATGGGCCTTCTCTGCCGTCACGATCTCATACCCCTCAGGGTTCAAGAGAGCTTCCAGAACCACGAGATAGTTCTTTTCGTCATCCACAATCAGAATCGTGTCCATGGTTTTGCTTCCGTGTCCTTAGGCCTGCCTCGGGAGGAGAATCTCGACCTTGGTGCCCTTGCCCTCCTGGCTTTGGATGCCGATCGTGCCCTTGTGTCCCTCGATGATCTTTCGAACAATGGAGAGGCCGAGCCCCGTTCCCTTGTCCTTGGTGGTGAAAAAGGGGTTGAAGATCCGTTTGAGGTTCTCCTGGCTGATGCCGCATCCCGTGTCTTCAATCTCTACATACAAACGGCCCCTGTCCTCGCGGGCGTGAACCTGAAGGCTTCCCCCCTTGTCCATGGACTGGGACGCATTGATGAAAATGTTCAGGAAGGCCCTGTAGAGCTGGCCGTGGTCCGCCATGAGGGTCAGGGGCACCCCATCCAGTTCCGCCTTGACGGTGATGCCTTTCTTGTCCAACTCAGGCTTCAGAAACTCGAGATTCTTCTCAAGGATGTCCCGAAGATCGCACTCCCGGATGTCGGGAGTCTGGGGTCTGGCGAAGTCCAGAAACTCCGTCACGATGCGGTTCAGACGCGTCGATTCCTCGGTGATCACGGACGAGAGCTTCTTGTGAGTCTCTCCGGCTTCCGGCAGGGTCCCCATGAGTTCAGCCGTGCTGCGGATGATTCCAAGAGGGTTCTTGATCTCGTGGGAGACGGCGGCGATCATCTCGCCCAGCGCCGCCAGGCGCTCGGACTGATGCAGCTGTTCCTCCAGTTCCCGCTGCGCCCTGGCTCTCTCCTCGATGATCCGCTCGGCCTTGTGAACGATGACCAGGAGCGCGAGAAAGATCAGCCCCATGAAAGCGAGCGAAATGCCGAAGACCAGGTATTGAAAGCGGACGATGGACTTGTACTCTTCACTCATGTCCTGAATCAGTTCGAAGACCCCTCCCACCTGAGTCGGACCGGTGAAAGGGTTGAGACCGGTGAAGGGGATGAAGGTCCTCACCTTTTTTTGGCCCCCGAGGATGTCGATCCCCAGCCCCCAGAGGTCGAAGATGTTGGAGGTCACGGAAGAGGAGCTCTCGCCTTCCACCGCTTTGCGGTAGCCCATGTTTTCCGTGACTTTATGCCCGGTCAGAGAGGTGTCCGTGCTGTAGGCGATGACCCCTTTTGAAATGTCGTAAATGTTGACCACATCCACATTGAACCCATGGATGGTGTTCTTCACCACCTGGTCCATGAGATTGTACTGGTTGGAATCGCTGAGCTTGATGCCGCCGTAGCGGGTCATGATGGGAACAACGAAGTTCTGAAACACCTGGTGGTTGAGATTCTTGCCGATCAGAAGCGCCGTGTTCTGATAGCTCGTGAGAAGAGTCTCTTTCGCTTCCTGCGACAGGACCATGGAGAACGGGAAGCTGAAGATGGCGAGCACAATGAAGCTTGCCCAGGCAAAAAACTTGACCAGCCTGAACTGCTTGCCTTCCAGCGGTTTATGTTGAAGACTGGGTTCCATAGGATGAGGCGAGCCCCTCTCATGAACGCCTTGCCGGCCGGAGCATCGGGTTTCCCGGCCCTGCCCGATCTTATACATCAAAAAACGCGCTCTGGCAAAGGGGGGTTCCAATTGACTTGGTCTCGCCGGGAAGGTATGAATCCCGAAGGTGGACTTGACCTGTGAAAAAGACTCCTCCCAAAGATCTTCCCTTCATGCTCTACGCGGACAGCAAGGGCCGGATCTTCGATCACCCGCGATATCGGATGGCCGGGTTTTCCGGAAGCGCTCCCGCCCTTTTGGAACAATCCGATCTCATTCCCATGCCCGAATTCAGCAAGCTTTTCTTCATTCCGGATTGCCCCCCTGTCGGATGGGACCCCGAGACGGGCCGATACCGGACGGTCACGAGGGTCAAGATCAACGGGAGAACGGAAAAGTGCTACGCCGTTGCAGCGTTTCTGGAGCCAGGGATTGTGCGGACCCATCTTCCGGCTGCGGATTACCGTCCGAAGCAGTATGTCCTTCCCATGTGGGCGTACACGGCGGTGGGGTTCAGGGAGGGCCGCTACTGGGCTGCGGGATTCAGGGTGGAATACAACCCCAAGTGGGATCCCCGCAATTACGACGACAGGGAACTGGTCGCCGCCATCCGAAGCTACAGGAAGAAGCACGGCCAGGGGCCGCTCCTGGAGCACCTCTTCGGCTGTGCAACCCAAAACCACTGCTTTGCGGCAAAGAACCTTTTTCTCAAGCGCTGGGAGGCGCCTCTGCCGGTGAGCCGGTCGTGCAACTCGGAGTGCCTGGGGTGCCTATCCCTTCAAAAGGACCCCTTGTGTACGGCCTCGCACCAAAGGATCTCCTTTAAGCCCACGGTGAAGGAGATCGTCTCCCTGGCCGTAAGGCACCTCGAACAGGCGGATCAAGCCATTGTCAGCTTCGGCCAGGGCTGTGAGGGGGAGCCGTTGACCGAGGCCGAGCTCATTGCGGAGAGCGTCCGGAAGATTCGTGAAAAAACCTCCAAAGGAACGATCAATCTCAACACCAATGCGAGCTGGCCTGACCGGGTGCGCCGGATCGCGGAGAGCGGGCTTGACTCCATCCGCATCAGCATCAACAGCGCCCGCCGGGACCTCTACCAGGCCTACTACCGTCCCAGGGGCTATGACTTCGACGATGTGGTGGCCTCCATCGAGCTTTGCGGGAAAAGGGGCCTCTACACCATGATCAACTACCTCGTGTTTCCGGGGATCACGGACCAGAAAGAAGAAATCGAGGCGCTCAGCGAGCTCATACGAAGGACAGGGCTCAACTTCGTTCATCTCAAGAACCTGTGCATCGATCCGGAGCTTTACATGGAAAAGATGCCCAAAGGCAGGTCCAAAGCGGTGGGG
>JALOPA010000476.1 GCA_025454125.1 Thermodesulfobacteriota bacterium | reverse complement strand
GAGAACATACGAAAGATCAAGATTTTCCTTGGCGATGAAGAGACTGCTGCGGTGGGACGAGCCAAACTGGCCAAAGGCAAACTCGCGGGATAAGAGGTGGTACCGAAATGATCGTCAAAGTCAAGAAGATCACGTTTGTCGGCCGCAAGGAGGAGAAGGAAAAGTTTGTCGATCGTCTTCAGGAGGTTGGGATTACTCATGTTTCTCTTCCGCGAGAGTTGATTGAACCGACGGATATCGGCCGTGATCTCCAAAAGGTGACGGAGGTTCGAAAATTCCTGAGCCGTCTCGCCAAAAAATCGGTTGCTCCTGAATTCTCAGCGGACTATGCGGCTGTTTGCGCGAGACGCGAAGAACTGGGGCAAAGGGAAACCCGCTTGCTGAGCGAGATCAGTATGCTCAAGAAAGAGCGAGAAACCCTGGAAGCCTGGGGAGAGTTTGACCCGAAGGACATAGCGCTTTTCCGATCCAAAGGCCTGGAAGTCCGCTTCTACCGGGTCAGCAAGAAGACCTTTCAAAGCCTTGCCCTTGAAGAGGTGTTTTGTCATGCCTGCCGTCAGACAGAGAGTGAAGTAGCGTTCACAGTCTTGGCGTCGAAGCCCTTTGATCTGGGGGTGCCGGAGGAAAAACTGCCACTCAAGAGCCTTTCTCAAATCGAGCGGCATATCCAAGCCAGGAAGGATGAACTCCTTCAGATCACTGAGGAATACCTGAAGTTGGCGGGAAAAGCCGAGGCTTTGAAGAAAGCGGAGGCAACCCTTCAGGACGATTATGAGTACCGGCGGGTTCTGCTGAACTCCGGGGAAGCGCTCGACAATCGGCTCTTTGTTCTGACCTGCTGGTCCCCTGTTCCGGGAGAGGAACTGATCAAGGTTATCGGCGGCGAATTCACTTTGGGATATTTCGATGAGGAGCCTCAAGCCGGGGAGAGGATTCCTGTGCTGCTCCTCAACAGACCAGCCTTCCAGCCTGGAGAGGATCTCGTCGAGGTTTACTCTCATCCCAATTACAGCGATTTTGACCCCAGCGGATTCGTGTTGTACTGTTTCGCGATTTTTTACGGCATGATCGTGGGGGATGCGGGATACGGACTTGTCATGTTCGCACTGACGCTTCTTCTGCATTGGAAAGTCAAGAGTGACAACTTTCACTGGATTCGATTCCGTCGCTTGAGCTATCTCCTCTCCGGGTCTGTCTTCTTTTTCGGCCTGATTACGGCCTCTTATTTTGGGATTTCCCTCAGTCCAGATAATCCCCTGAAACAGCTTGTCCTGCTTGATTTGAATTCGAAAGAAGGCCAGAACCAGGTGATGCTCATATCCATTATCATGGGCATGATTCATATCTCTGTGGCTCTGGCGATCCGATTTTACCGGACCCATGACCTGGTGGCCCTCGGATGGATCATTGTGATTTGGTCCGGGTACGTGGTTCTGACGTCCAAAATGGGGAAAGGTCTGGACAGCCCTATTGCAACCTGGGTGGCGATCGGGGGGTTCATCCTCGTGGTGGCATTCACGTCCACATCACGAAATCCCGTGATCCGAATTCTGCTCGGGCTCAATGGCGCGCTCGGTGTGGTGCAACTCATGGCCGATGTGCTGTCCTATATGAGGCTTTTTGCCCTGGGATTGGCCACCATGTATATGTGCCAGACCTTTAACATGTTGGCCGAAATGCCCTACAACGGGTTGCCCTATGTGGGCTTTATCCCGGCGGTGCTCATTCTGATTTTCGGGCACTCGATTAACCTGCTCCTTGGAATCATGGGAGGAGTCGTGCATGGACTCAGGTTGAATTTTCTCGAGTGGTACCGTTGGAGCTTCGAGGGGGACGGCCTCATGTTCAAACATTTCAGAAAGATTGCAAAACGAGCTTAGATCGATCACAGGAGGAGAGGATATGGATATTGTGACCATGCTTGGATACGGCGGCTGTGCGGCCGCCATTGGAATCCCGGCCATCGGCAGTGCCGTAGGGGTAGGGATCGCCGGCGCGGTGTCTCACGGAGTCATGGCGAAAGTGGATGAAGGCCACGGGAAATTCATCGGTATTTCGGCGGCTCCGTCCAGCCAGACGATTTACGGCTTGATCCTCATGTTCGTGCTGTTGCCAAAAGCACCGACCGCAGGGCTGGCGTGCCTCCTGATAGGCGTCTTTTGCGGGATAGGCATTATGGCTTCGGCCATCTTTCAGGGGAAGGCGGCTGCAACGGCCATTCTCGCTTCTTCAAGAAAGCAGGAGATCTTCGGAAAGTGCTTTGCGGCAGTGGGCATGGTGGAAAGTTTCGCTATTTTTGCCCTCGTGGCAGGCATCGTGATGGCAGGCGCTTTCTAAATAAGGAACGCGCAAGCCCGCCTTTGGTTGCTTTTCGAAGGATTCGGACGACGGCCTCTGGTCGCGAGGCATTGAGGAGAAACCCGCATGGCGGCAATAACCATATCGCGGCAGTTCGGCGCAGGGGGGCGAAGCTTGGGCGAACGACTCTGCGAGCGATTCGGGTTTCACCTAGTTGACGAATTCGCTATCGACGAGATCGCAAGGAAAGCGAAGGTATCCGGGGACTGGCTCACGGCCATGGAGAAGGAGGCCTCCAGCACGCTGCTGGGGCTTCTTTCAGGCATTGTTTCCCACGGGCTCCTCTACCGAAACCCCGCAGCGCCGGACAAGGAGTTCGAGAGAAAGAAGTATATTGATTTCCTGCGCCGTTTGATGGTCAGGATGGCCAATGAAGGGGGGTATGTGCTCCTGGGGCGGGGCGCTCAATTCGTACTCCATAAGCATCCGAAGGCTTTTCACATCTTGCTCGTGGCAGAACATGAGGACAGGGTGAACTTCATGGTGAAACGCTATGCCCTTTCCGAGGATGAAGCCGAAAAGATCATTAAAGAAAAGGAGGGTCAGCGCGCCGCTGTGGCCACCAACATCTTCGGCGCCGAGATCGACGATCCCAAGCTCTACCACCTGGTCTTGAACATGAGCCTCATGCCCTTTGACTGGGCCGTGGAAACGGCGGGAGATTTTTTCGTGCGCTTCCGCAAGAATCTTGGCGAAATCTAGCAGGGGCCGCCCTTTTCAAAGGACTCCAATCCTCAACTTTTTGCCGCTGTTTTCCAGATCGTTCCTGGTTTTCTCTCTCCCGTCCCTGTCCCACCGTGCCCTAACAATACCCCCTCGCCGCGTCGAACACTGGGTTTCGAAACCCGTTGACAGACGAAAGGGCTTAATTTATTGATATTCGACGCCTTGATGGGCTTCTCGGATTCCTGCGCTCAGGACAGGGGGGCGTCATGAAGTCGAAAGTGGAACGGTTTGTTTTCTGAAAAGGAGATCGCTTATGACGGAACCATTGGTCCAGGCCCTTGTGGACATGAAAGAGGCGGAGGCCCTGGAAAAGGCTACGCAGATGCTGGCTGAGGGAACAGCGCCTTTGAAAATCCTGGAGAGTTGCTCGACGGCAATGGAAATCGTGGGGCAGCGCTTTGAGAAGGGGGAGTACTTCCTGCCGCACCTCGTGATGGCCGGGGAGAGGCTCAAGCAGATCGCGGCCATGATCAAACCCCTCGTTCATGAAGAGAAAGCCGAAGCCAAGA
>JALOPA010000011.1 GCA_025454125.1 Thermodesulfobacteriota bacterium | reverse complement strand
TACGTGAATCTCTCGCGGATCAAGAATCGCCAGGCAAGGAGTTTCACGGAACTGCTCACCTGTGTGAACAAGGATCATCTGCATCACCGGCTCCTTTTCCTCGGCTTTGCGCGAAAGGAAGTGGTTTTTATCATCTCCACCATCTCTGTCTGCCTGGGCATGAGCGCTTTCATCATCATGGATCAGAAGGTTGTGGAGGGGATCCTGGGATTGCTCCAGGCGGTTCTGATTCTGGGCCTGGTCGTGGCCCTCATGCTCAAGGGGAGGGAGCGGGTTCCTAAAGAGGGAGATCGGAGAAGGATTCTGAGACGCCGCGAGGACCGCATGCGGGCCGGCGACTACAGAGATATCTTTTCAGGATAGACGCTCGAAGACAATGAGCCGGCGGTGATGGGAGGAATGAGGAATCATGTAGGACACGTCCTTGATCAGCTTGTAACTGGACGCAAAAGCTCTTAGCGCTTCCTCCAGTTCTTCATTGCAGCCCGGCCCCTTCATAAAGATAGCTTTTCCACCCGGCACCAGGCACTTCGTGACGCGGTCCAGGGTTTTGGGCATGGATTCCAGGGCTCGCGTGATGACGCCGTTCACACTCCTGCTGAAAGAGGGGTAAATCTTTCCTCCATAGATCTCAAGGCCCTTCAGCCCTAGGGTTTGCACTACCTCGTGCAGAAAGGCTATTCTTTTGTGCCTCCCTTCGGAAAGGATCATTTCTGTTTCCGGGCAGGCGATCTTCAAAAGAATGCCGGGCAAACCCGCACCCGTCCCGATGTCGAGGAGCGGTGAGGGAAGTTTCCACTCCAGCAATTTTGCAGCCAGCACGCAGTCCACGTAGTGCTTCTGGACCATGTTGTCGAACTGATAAATGCGGGTGAGATCGTACTCCGCATTTTTCTTTCGCAAAAGGTTGTGGTATTGCCATACCTGCTGGACCTGCTTCTCGTTCAGGGGCAGCCGGCTTCGCTCAAACCATTCTCTGAGGGAAGGCAGACCGGGAGGGAGCTTCCGCGCCGTCTTGTTCTTGGATCTTCTCTCTTTAGGGCCGGTAGGAAGACGCATTGCAGACCAGGGACCGCCTATGGAAGAAATACAAATCCTTTACGAAGACAACCATCTCATCGCCGTTTACAAGCCCGCGGGGCTCCTCGTGCAGGGAGACATTTCCCACGAGATTTCCCTTTTGGACATGGTCAAAGACTATATCAAAAAGCAGTACAACAAGCCAGGGGAGGTGTTTCTAGGCCTGGTGCACCGCTTGGATCGGCCGGTAGCCGGGGTTGTCGTCTTCGCCAGGACCTCCAAGAGCGCTTCCCGGCTCTCCATACAGTGGCGGCAAAGAAGCATCACCAAGATCTACTGGGCTCTGGTTCACGGAAAGATGCCTCAGCCTTCCGGCAGGCTGACATCCTTTCTCAAGAAAAGGCGTCAAAAGGTTACCCTTACGGAGGAGACGCACAAGAGAGCCCAAGAAGCTGCCTTGACTTACAGGACACTTTTCGTGAAGGGGGAGGTCTCGCTTCTTGAGATCAATCTCCTCACGGGAAGAAAACATCAGATCCGTGCGCAGCTCGCCGCTGAAGGATGCCCTATTGTGGGCGACCTCAAGTATGGAGCGCGTCAACGCCGTGAAGACGGCACGATTTGTTTGCTGGCGAAATCACTGACCTTCATGCACCCCACCAGGCCGGAGACAATCCACATCGAGGCCCCAACGCCGGAGTGGGCGCTTTGACGGAACGTTGCCTTTCATCGTGCACTCACGGACAAGCCCTGAACAGCCGGCTTGTCCGTGCCACCAAGAATTGCAGGTTGTGACGGGTCAGTGGTCCGCCGCTGGTTGCTTGTTGCTCGTGGCAGGTTGCTTGTTGTCCATCGTCCGTTGTCAGTGGTCAGAAGAAAGGGACGAGTAACGAGTGACAAGTTACGAGTAAGAAGGCTGATCTTGTTTTTCTCTTCTCTTGTCACTTGTCACTCGTTACGTGTCACTTGTTTTAAAATACTCCTTCACATGGGCCAGCGAAATCTCCTCCCAATGACCCAGAAATTTGGCTTTTGTTTCCCGAATTCTTTCCATTGATTGGACGAGCCGCTTTGCGGAAACGGTCCCCTTTGCGACCGACTGCTGCATCAACTCCAGGCTTTCACGGACATGGGTCTGATCTTTGCAGATGAGAAGGATATCGGCGCCTGCCGCAAAGGAGTCAAGCGCACCCTCAGCCACACTCCGCGCTGTTGCAATCGCGCCCATTTCGAGATCATCGGTGATGGTTAAACCCTTGAAGCCCATTCTCTCCCTAAGCACCTTGGTCAACACCATAGGCGACAAGGTTGCAGGGCGCTCCTGATCGAGTGCGGGGTATATAGCGTGGGAGGTCATAATTCCGCAGACTCCCTCGTCGATGGCCGCTGCAAAGGGGGGAAGGTTGATTCTTTCCAACTCTTCTAGATCAATGTTGATTTTGGGCAGGTGAACGTGCGGGTCAACATCAGCGCGGCCGAGTCCTGGAAAATGCTTGGCCACAGCCATGATCCCATTCTTCTGAAGGTGCTTTACCACCATCCTTCCGAGAAAGGCGACCACCTCCGGGTCCTCACCGAAGCTGCGGCCTGCAAGGTGTTTCTCTATCTCCCCTCTCTGAACGTCGACCACAGGAGCCAGGTTCATGTTGAGGCCCACGATTTTCATTTCGTTGGACGTCACCGTCGCAAACTCGATAGCCCTCTTGACCGGCTCTTCATCCATTCCAATGGCCGCATTCCCAGGAAAGCTTTTGAAAGGCTCCTTGAGCCGGGCAACCCTCCCTCCTTCCTGATCCACCGCCAGAAGCAAAGGAACGCCTTGTGCTTTCAATGCCTCTGACTGAAGGTCGCGACACAGAGCGGCGAGTTGCACAGGGTCTTCAATGTTTCTGGAGAAAAGAATCACCCCTCCGATGTGGCCTTCCCGAATCAGCTTAGCCGTCTCTTTGTCCAGGTCCGGCCCAGGCACTCCAATCATGAAAAGCTGTCCGATGTCTCTCTCAGCCTCAAGACGACTCAAGGCGACCCTCCGTCAAAATCCCCCCCGATCTCTTCTTTAGCAACGCGGGGCGGGGGAGATTGTGCAGTTATTTCGTTCAGGGAATTCTCATATTCTTATGTCGTTCATACTAGTCCTTTTCAGGATCTCGCCCTGCGCCGACCAGGGGCAGGATTTTGTCCACCTTGAAGAAAACCAGAAAGCGCGGCTTTCCTTCCTCTTTTCCTCCCGAATATCTTTTGCTGCGGATCGAGTAGAGGAGGTCGCTGTCCTTTTCCTCCCTGAGTTTGGTCAGGAAAAGGCGAACGCCTTTGTATCCTGGGCCTTCCTCCTTGAAGAGATAGGAAGCATGGTTATTGCTCTGCAAATTGTGGTGGGTCAATCGCTCGGCCATGATGAAGGCAACGGTTTCCTTGTCCATGACGTGAGGTTTGGCATAAATCGCCGTGTCCACAAGTCCCTTTCCGTCTGCTGTCGCCAGCACTCCGGCCCCTTTTACTTTTTCGAAATACTCCTTCAGATCCACATCCATAGTCATCCTCCGATTGATGGTCTTGTTCTCAAGTGCTCTGAATCATTGCCCAACAAGATAGGAATCGCCCTGTTTATTTCAAGTTGAGATTTGCAAAGCACCCTGTCTCTGTCACCTGTTGACAATGGATGATGTGAAATTATTTTATACCAGATTGTTGAGCACATAAAGTCTTAACCCGCCCTTTGATGGGGCCACGAGCCGGGTTTTGAAGAACCCCGGCTTTTTTTATGGAGGTAACTAATGGAAGCTGAGAAGAATATCGAAGAGAGGGATACACTCACTACAAACTCTATTTGGGGCGTTGACGCCTTTGCCAGGCTTGATGAATCCGATGATGCTGAGTTCTATTCCAAGGACCGATTCGTGAGCCACCTGGACTCTTTGGCTTTGGCCACGGTGGAGAAGCTCATTGAAACGCTCGTTGTGGAAGAAAATCCCGCGATCCTGGATTTAATGGCCGGTTGGGATTCTCATATCCCGGACCATCTTCAAGCGTCGGAAGTCGTGGGCCTCGGGTTGAACGAGACCGAACTAAGAAATAACAAAACCCTGTCAAAGACCGTCATTCACGATCTGAACAAAAATCCGCGTCTCCCATTTCCCGACAACCGCTTCGAGGTGGTCATCAACACAGTTTCAGTGGACTACATGACACAGCCCGCCCACGTTTTCAAAGAGGTGGGAAGGGTCCTCAAACCTGGGGGATTGTTCATCGTCATTTTCTCCAACCGCATGTTTCCTGAAAAGGCGGTCAAGGTCTGGCGGGAAGCAGGCGAAGAGGAGAGGGTCCTGATGGTCGAAGATTTATTCAAGGAGGCAGGCGCTTTTGAGAAGCCCACCATCTTCCTCTCCAAAGGGAAGCCTCGACCGAAGGATGACAAATACGCTCACCTCGGTATTCCCAGCGACCCCGTTTATGCCGTCTATGCGGACAAAAAGGGTGGGGACCCCCTTCGGGGAGCGAGGCCTGAGCTCATGGTTTCCTACGGTGAACCATTGGACGAGGAAACGCTTGCAGCCAGAAAGAAAACCATTAAGCACACCCTGAGCTGCCCTCACTGCGGGGAGAAGATGCTGAAGTGGGCGGTGCCGGACAATCCTTTTGAAGTGACCTGGGACAATGAATTCATGTACATCTGTTTCAACGATGCTTGCCCCTACTATGTCCGAGGCTGGGATTTCATGTACCGGGAAGGAAACCGGGGATCTTCTTATCGGCTCATGTACAATCCCGAAAAGGACTGCTGCATGCCGATTCCCGTCCCCACGCCTAAGGCTCTGAGGGAAAGTATCATCGAATAACGGTACAGGGTGCAAGGTACAAGGTACACGGAAAAAACAAACACAAAAAAGAACGACAACATCAAAGGACGGGGTGGTTTGGGTTTTCCGTGTAGCCTGCTCCTGGCGCCTTGCGCCCTGTATTTGTACCCTGCACCTTGTACCCTGTACCTTGCACCTTGCGCCGTGCCCCTTCCTCATGCATGATTTCTCAGCTGCAAGGCGACGGGGTGAGGATTGAGATAGACCTGCTGCTGCAGGTAGTCTTCCCTGTACTTCCGCACATAGTGGTTGAGCAGGGTGATCGGCACGACCAAGGGGATGTAGCCTTTCCGGTACTGATCGAGAATCTGAAGGAGCTCCTGTTTTTCATCTTTCGACAGCTGCTCTTTGAAATAGCCCATCATGTGTTGGAGAACATTCGCGTTCTTTTTGACAGTGGTCCTCAGCTTGAGAGCCTCAAGGAGCAAGGTCTCGTAGTGCGCATAGAGGTCGGTCGGCGGCAGTTTCTTCCCTTCCGCCACGACTTTGCCCATGGCGCGATAGTGCTTTTCGCTATGCGAAAGAATCAGCAGTTTGTGCTGTGTGTGAAAGGCGACAAGGTTCCCAAGACTCTTCTTTTCCTGCGCCACCTCGCGCCATCGCCTCAGAGTGAAAATGCTTTCGATGAAGTTCTCCCTCAGTTTCGGATCGTGAAGGCGGCCCTCCTCCTCAACAGGAATAAGCGGGAAATGGTCCATGAAGGTCTTGGCAAACATCCCTCTTCCCGTCTTCTCAGGCATGCCTTTTTCATTGTAGACTTTCACCCGTTCCATGCCGCTGCTTGGGGAGTCGCTCTTGAAGATGAACCCGCAAAGCGCTTCTTTTTCAAGCTCCTGAACCCGGCCCCTGGCCCAGCTCAGCATGCGCTCCGTGAAATCCTGACCGGTTCTGACCGTCACAAGCCTCGGGGATTGAGGGTCGCCCACGAGCCTCATGGACTCCCGTGGGATGCCGAGCCCGCACTCCACCTCAGGGCAAACCGGGACATACTCCACGTACTGCCCCAGCGTGTCGGTCAGATAACGATCCCACTTGTGCCCGCCGTCGTACCTCACGTTCTGACCCAGCAAGCAGGCGCTGATTCCAAGCCTTATTTTGTTTTCCATAGGGTTCCCTCTCTCGACGTATTTGTGAAACGAACTTAAGCCCGTCACTCCCGCGCAGGCGGGAGTCCAGAAGAACGCAGAAAGACTGGGTTCCCGCCTGCGCGGGAATGACCATAAGGGCAGTCAAACCGGCCTCAGGGTATCAGAGGTCCGACGCTCAATCAATGGGAAAGGATCCAGAACATCCTTTCCCGCGCATAGCGAATGTGGTAGACAAAGTGAAAGTCAGGAGAAGGCGACTATGATCGAACTAATGAAGAAGCTCGCCAAGGAAAAGGACATCTGTGTCCTCGCAACCGTTTCAGGCGATAAGCCCTACTGCTCTCTTATGGCCTACACTACGAATGACGATTGCAGCGAGATCTACATGGCCACCCATAGAGCCACCAGGAAGTTCAAAAACCTCCTGGAGAACCCCGCCGTCAGCCTGCTGATCGACACCCGTGAGGAGCACACAGGTTCTCACCGCCCTCAAGCGAGGGCTATGACCGTTTCCGGCGCCTTCGAAAGGCTGGACGATCATCAAAAGGAGCCCTGGGCGAGGGCCAGGCTGCTTGAACGTCACCCTCATCTCAAGGACTTCCTGGACCATCCGGATGCGGAGGTGATCTGCATCAAGATCCGTTCTTTCCTTCTGCTCGACGGTCTCACAGACGCCCACTTTGAGGAGGCCCCAGAATGAGTCCGGTCCCCGAGATTCGAGTGGCTCGCTGCAACGAGGTTCCTGTTCGCGAAGCAGGGGACTATGTCCTCTACTGGATGACCGCTTTCCGTCGCACGCGATGGAACTTCAGCCTCCAGCATGCCGTGGACTGGGCCAATCGCCTTGCAAAACCTCTCCTCGTGTTTGAAGCCCTTCGTGCAGGGTATCCCTGGGCCTGTGATCGTTTTCATCGCTTTGTCATCGACGGCATGGCGGACAACGCCGAGAGCCTGACAAAATCCGGGGCCTCTTACTACCCCTACCTTGAACTCTCCCCCGATGCGGACAAAGGCCTTCTCGCGGCTCTCGCTCAAAAAGCGTGCCTGGTGGTGACGGATGACTTCCCCGCCTTTTTTCTTCCCCGCATGCTCGCCTCTGCTTCGAAGAAGACACCTGTTTGCATCGAGAAGGTCGATTCCAACGGGCTCTTGCCCATGCACGCCACGGACCGGGTTTTTGCAGCAGCCAAATTTTTCAGGCTTTTTCTGCAGAAGGAGCTCCCCCTGCACCTCTCCCAGTATCCTGACGCCGAACCACTGAAAGCGTTGAAACTTAAGGCTCCTGCCCTTGCTCTCAAAGACATCTTGAAGCGCTGGCCTGCCGCTTCACCTGGCATTCTCAGCGGAGAGCCCGGGCCCTTGGCCGAATTCCCTGTGGACCATGAGGTCGGCGTTGTGGAGGAGCGGGGAGGCGCCAGCCAGGCCTCCAAAAGGATGAAGCGATTCCTTGAAAAGAAGCTCTCCCTCTATGAGGAAAACAGGAATCATCCTGATGAAGACGGCACGAGCGGGCTTTCCCCTTATCTCCATTTCGGCCACCTTTCGGTTCACGAGATCTTTTTCCACCTGGCGGCCAAGGAAGAGTGGGGCTTGGATCATCTTCCCCAAAAAGCCACGGGAGGGCGAAACGGGTGGTGGCGCATGAGTGAGCCGGCAGAAGCCTTCCTCGATGAACTGGTGACCTGGAGGGAGCTGGGCTTCAACATGTGCAGCCAGAGGCAGGACTACGATCAATACCTTTCCCTCCCCGAGTGGGCGAGGCAAACCCTGAAAGACCATGAGAGGGATCAGAGGCGCTACCTTTACCGCTTGGAGCAATTTGAGAGGGCGCAGACCCATGATCCCCTGTGGAACTCCGCCCAAGAACAGCTCCTTCAGGAGGGCCGGATCCACAATTATCTCCGCATGGTCTGGGGGAAGAAAATTCTGGAGTGGACAGCCTCGCCTCAGGAAGCGCTCGACATCATGATCGAACTCAACAACACGTACGGTCTCGACGGCAGGGATCCCAATTCGTACACGGGAATCATGTGGGTCCTGGGCCGATATGACAGGCCCTGGGGTCCGGAGCGGCCGGTTTTCGGCAAGATCCGCTACATGAGCTCCGAGAACACTCTAAGGACATTGCGGGCCACGGAATACATGGAAAAATACAAACCCGGGTAGGCTTTGCCTCTCAACGCCTCGGCCAGTATCTGCCATAGGCGTAGGGGTAGGGGTAGTACCATGGCCTCCAGAAAGGATCATACCACCAGGGATAACCCGGATAAGGATAAGGGGCCAGCCGCTCAACGTTTGGGTCAGGCCAGAGGTAGAGCTCTTTGGCAACAACGAAGGGATAGGAATATTGGATCTCGCCAAGGGGCTTGATTTTCTTTCCGGCGATTTCCCCTCCCACGGTCACTTCCCTCCCCTTGCTGTACACAGCGACGTCAAGGTAGGAAGGATAGAGCACCAGGAAGCGACCTTCTGTTCTGTCCGTCTGTTCGGGCGCTCCGAAGAAATCCGACGGCCTCTGAAGAACTTCGATCAGAGTCCCCTCTTGGGTGTTGTTTGCTCCTATAATGGCTCCGGCCCAGACGACCACCGAACCTTTGTGCGCCTCCGGGTCTTTGAACACCTCTCCGAAGGTGAGGCTCTTATCCACCTGATCCCTGACCGACTGCGAAATGACCGGGGCACACCCTGAGACCGACAGGAGCAAGCCAAGAATGATGATCCCTAGCGGCCCTTTGATTCTCATCTCCAATTCCTCCAATTCTCTGATGGGAATCTAATCATTACAGGGGAAAGATACAAAGGTCTTTTCTGTGCCTCCAACTCTTTGATAAGTTGGATCCTCATGGGTCTCATTCCCAGCAACCCGGTGCGGTGTTGTCATTCCCGCGAAGGCGGGAATCCAGGCGCACAAACACTCTGGACACCCGCCTGCGCGGGTGTGACCATCTTGACGATAGCTTAGACATGCCATGGCTTGCGGTGGGTCCATTCGATGACTCATGGTTCATTTCGAAAAGAACGAGAAGGCTTATTGCACCAAGATCCCATCACTTCTAAACTGCTCCGGTGGTACGCCGGCCATGCCCGTGACCTTCCCTGGCGGCGCACCCGCGACCCCTATTTCATTTGGGTTTCCGAGATCATGCTCCAGCAAACCCAGGTGGACACCGTTATTCCCTATTATCTCCGCTTTCTCAAGAAATTTCCATCGGTGCAGGCTCTCGCCCAAGCCCAGCCAGACGAAGTCCTGAAGCTCTGGGAAAACCTCGGTTACTATTCCAGAGCGCGACATCTCCATGCTGCGGCAAAGGAGATCGTTGCCCGGCAGGGAGGCCGTATCCCGCGAGACAGGAAAGAGCTTCTCTCCCTTCCGGGGATTGGAGCATACACCGCTGATGCCATTCTCAGCATCGCCTTTGGCCAGCCCATTGCGGCCGTAGACGGCAATGTCTCGAGGGTGATCTCCAGACTTTTCGCCATTCGAAAGCCCTTGGGTTCTCCGGAATCAAGAAAACAGGTTCGAAAACAGGCGGATCAACTCCTGAGCAAGAAACACCCGGGCCATTTCAACCAGGCGGTGATGGACCTGGGCGCCACGGTGTGCACACCGCGAAGTCCCTCATGCGTCTCCTGCCCTCTAAGGGGAGCCTGCAAAGCGAACGCTCTGGGACAGCAGGAACAGATTCCTTCAGCCAGGAAAAGACCGGCCCTGCCCCACAAGCACATGATGGCCGCCATCCTCATCGATCGAAAGATGAGAGTGCTCGTCGTCCAGAGGCCGGCCGCCGGCCTTCTCGGGGGCTTGTGGAGATTTCCGGGAGGGGAAAAAGAAGAGAACGAGGCCTTGGAAGAGGCCCTGGTTCGAACCCTTCGAGGGGAACTGGGGTTGCAGGTCCGCGTGATGAAGGCACTGGCCTCGGTTAAGCATGCGTACACGCACTTTCGCGTCACTTTTCACGTTTACCGGTGCGCCGTGGCGCACGGCAGGGTTAAGCCCATCGAAGGTCTCCGATGGAAGTGGGTTTCAGCGGAAGACCTCGGCAAGCTCGCGCTGTCAAAAGGGGAGAGGAAAATCCTTGCAGCCCTTCACAGTTGACCCGACGCGGCTTCCCAGCTCTCCAAGAGCGTCTTGTACTGCGGGTCCTCATATCGGCTGAGGAGAAAGGCGGCCGCGTCGTCGGGCAAAGCGCTCCCGCTCACGTGGTTTGCGAGCAGTTCACCGGCGGCCATGGAAGCCATGATGCCGAATCCGGAGAGAGCCCCTATCACAAAGGCTCCCTTGACCGGCAACGGCCCTATGAGGGGCCTGTTCTCTTGAGTCTTGCAGTAGTAGCCGCCGTCCACAAACGGCTTCGCCGCTTTTCCCAGGTACACGGACAACCCGGGAATCATGCCCGCCATTCCCCTGAGCACGATTTCCGCATACTCCGGGTCAAAAACCGGCGGCCAGACCGGTTTTTGGGGTTTGACGTCATAGGTCCAGAGGGCCAGTATGGTCTGGCTTCCCTCCCCTCCCTCCGGTCTGAAGTGAACCCCGCTGGGGAACTCGTTCAGCAGCCAACGGGTCTTCCCGCTTCCTTCGAGAACTTCCCTCTCCTCCTTGGTCCACGGGAGCTTCATGGGGTCTGTCCAGATCATGAGGGGCACATCCCGCGGGATGACTCCTTCGGGGTCCTTGAACGCGATTTTTCCGTGGAGCTCGTTGAACACGGGAAAGTCCACCCCGATCAGGGCGCCGACCTTCTTGAGCAAGGGTCCTGCCGCGATCACAAAACACCGTGCAGCGATCTCCACTTGCTCCTTTTCCCCGGTCACCTGCACCGACTCTATTGCTCCCCTGCCTAGGCCCACTCCGGACACCCTGCCCATGAGGAACTGGACGCCTGCACCCTTGGCCCGCTGCAGCAGATACATACCCAGCTGTTGGGCGCTGAGCCAGCCGCAGCGCCGAACATGGAGCATGGCTATGGCCGTCTCGTTGATGAAAGGATATTGCTTGCGGACCCTTGCCGGATCCAGGACAAGTTCGGCACCGATCAGGCCGGGATCATAGCCTCTGAGACTGCACGGGGGGTAGACCGGATCCTCCGGCCTGCCGCGGTAGGTCCTGATCGGGCCGGCTCCCAGGCCGGAGATCTCATTGGCTGTGCGTTCCATGACCCGAGCCTGTTCGGGTCTTGCCGTGAGGAACACGTAGCCCCTTCGGCTCATGTTGAAGTAGTTGTCGCTTTCCGCCGCGAGTTGCTCCAGGAGATCAATGCTCCGGTTCATGAAGCGAACCATGGTGTTTCCCGGCCCCGGCCACCAGTTTCGATAGGCCTCTGTTGATTTGTCGCTCGTGAGCGTCAGAGGGGCCTGCTCGTCCACAAGCAGAACCTTCTTAATCCCATGCCTGACCGCAAGGTGGTAGGCGGCCGATACCCCGGCGATTCCAGCCCCGCAAATCACCGCATCCGCACTGAGCTTCCTCGTCATGACTCTACCCTCAAAGCTTTTTCATCGGAGAGCAATATAGAAGAGCACTGTGTCTGTGTCAAATACACTGAACCAATTGAACTAGGCAGAGGAGATCATCCAGAAGGGTGGCTGAAGGAATTCGTTCGCCGGTTGCTCAAAAACGCTCAGATACAAGGGCGCACACCCGTCACGAGTGACGAGTAACCGTTCGATAAACTCACGGCCCAGAGCGAAGTCGAAGGGCGAGTGACGAGACAAAAACCCAACTTGTCACTTGTCACTCGTTACTTGTCACTTCTTCGTGATATGAGCGTTTTTGAGCAACCGGCTAAAGATTCTTGGAAATGGAGACATGAAAGGCCGCACCTTTCCTGATGGCGGGCTCCAGCCACACGCGGCCCTTGTGCTGTTCGGCGATTTCCTTGACAATGGCCAGCCCCAGACCGGACCCTTCGACCTCGCCGGCCACTCTTCTGCGCTTGAAAGGGCCAAAAAGCGTTTTCGCATCTTCGTCCTTCAATCCGATGCCGTCATCTTCGACCGACAGGATGTGGCTGTCTTCGGATTCCCGGTAGCTGATCCGGATTTCGCTCAAATCGTGACCCCCGTATTTCAAGGCGTTGTCCACGAGGTTCCTCAAGACCCTGACCATGGCGGTCCTGTCTGCATGGACTTCCGGGATCATTTCAGGCTCGAGCCATCGGATCTGGCGCCCGGTGAGCTGAGGGGCGAACTCCTCTTTCACGCTGCTCACGACGTCCTTGAGCTTCACTTTCTCGATCGAAATCGGGACTTCCTTGGTCTTGATGTA
>JALOPA010000475.1 GCA_025454125.1 Thermodesulfobacteriota bacterium | reverse complement strand
TTTGGGGCAGCTTCTTGCAGTCCAGCAATTCTGCCTGTTCCTGGAGGACGACTGAAGGTGATGGGCAAGAAGAAAAAGGGTTTGCCGCTCCACGTGGACGGGTATTTTCCTCCATCCCTGTTCAAAACTCTGAATCGCCTTGAGAGAAGTTCCAAGGAGTTGGGCCAGTTCTTTCTGCGTCTTGCCCAGGTAAGCCCTCAAATTCGAGAATTCGCTGTTTCGCACGGGATGGCTCCTTTTGGAATTCTTGCCCCAGACGTCGACGGCTCCCGGACGCCCGGAGGGCGAAAGAAGATTGGGCATGACTCTAACACAGGTGCGATGCCGTTTCAACGGGTTCGGATAAATCCCTTCACGCCGGCATGGCCCGGGGTGAGAAGAGCATCGGCCCGGTCTAGGGATGTTCCGGCGGGCCACCGGCCTTGACACGGATACCACCAGGTGGTATATTTTTGCTGATCATCCAAACAACCTCCTTTGACAGGCCTCTGAGGATCTGATCTCCTCGTGGGAAAACGGTCCTCAGGGGCTCTTTTTTAAGCCTCGAACCCTTGGTCAGGCCCGAAGATTCGCTCCGGCTCAGGCTCTCCCAATAAGTATTTGACTCGCTTACCCTTCGGGTGTATAGAACGCCGAATGCTTTCGCCCTGCCGAGTTCCCCTTCGGTCTTTGGGCATGGGCGCCGCAGTGGAAAGGATTTGAATCGTGACAGATCCGAAGGTAGTCTTTTCTCTTCCCGACAACGGCGGAAGGCGCTCGGGAATTGACCGCAGGAGGTTTTCCTACAGCGCCCACATCCCTGAAAGACGCCGGGGTATCGAGCGCAGGAGCGGCCGCGATCGTAGGCAACTGCTCGGTCTCAAAGGAAAGACTCGCAATAAGTCATGGGCGTCTTTGGCCAAAGAGGGAAGGCGCGTTGAAAGGAGAATTGCTCTTAAGCGCTCGCCCGCCTAAGGAGGGCTCGCCCTCTTCCTGACCTTGTTGATTTTTCACGTTTTTCATGCTATGCTTTTTTCCAAACCGTGCAGAGCCGCCCTGTCCTTCTCCGGATTCATTCTTTTCTTTTCCTGCTCTCCGCAGTCCCGGGTTCGGGGACAGCAGCGGCGACCCGAAAAGGACTAACGTAAAATCGGAAGAAGATCATGAAAAAATTGTTCTCTTATGCTATTGCCATCGCGATCATCCTGGCCGTCGGCGGTGCCGTAAGGCCCTACTGGAACAGGTACTGGCTCCAAAAAGAGCTCGAAGTGGCGGCCGTCTATGGCACAAAGAACACTCTGGAGAACACAAAGCAACGCCTTCTCAGCAGGCTGAGCGAGGAAGGGTACCGCATCGGAGAAAACGACATTTTTATCGAGAAGGACTCCAAGAACAGTGTCACAGTAACCGCAAGGTATTCCGACAAGATCTCTATCTTTGGGAAGGAATTCCGCAAGCTGCAATTCATCGTCACTGCGACGGAGAGAGAAGTCAAAGAGTATTACTAGCAGGCCGCAGGGCTCTTGCGCAACCCCTCCCTGATCCTGCCATTCTATCGGCATGTGTCACACCCGCCGTCTTCCCGAAGTGCCCTATCCATGCAACAGTTTAGCTCTTTGAAATAAACACAGAAAAAAGCGCCAGAGGCGCATAAAGGCCCTCCATTTCAAAGAGCTAAACTGTTATCTATCCATCTTTACGGCCCTTTGTTCGAGCGCTTTTATTCCCCTTGCACCTCACGGGCAGCGAGTCTAATATGACCTTCATAACGCTCCGTTTGAATCATTAGAGCCTTAGAGTGAAACTTCTCTGCAATTTGCGGAGAAGTTGGAGGCTAGAGGTTAGAGGGTTGAGGCAGAAACGGTTTTGCCTCAAACCCTGGTCGCCTGTGGCGCCGCCGAAGGCGGGTAAACCTCAAGCGACCTGCCTGCCGAAGCCCCGGCGCAGGCAGGAGCGCTCCTCCAGCCTCAATCAGCAGGCCAGATTTTGGTTGCGGCCAATGGCCTGCATTAGGAGGAACCATGACGCCACCCGTCCGAATCGATCTTTTTAGCGACACGATCACCAAACCCACGGAGGGGATGCGGAAAGCCATGGCCGAAGCCGAAGTGGGAGACGAGCAGCAGAAGGAAGACCCTTCCGTCAATAAGCTCGTGGAAATGGTTTGCGATCTCCTAGGCAAGGAGGACGCCGTTTACCTGCCCTCAGGGACCATGTGCAATCAAATCGCTTTCCGGGTTCACTGCCGGCCGGGCGATGAGATCATTATGGACGAAACAGCCCATACCCGCCATTATGAAACAGGGGGGCCTGCGGCGCTCAGCGGCGCCATGAGTTACCCGCTTGCCGGTAACCGGGGGGTGTTCAGCGCTGCGCAGCTTGAGGCGGCGGTGCGGCCGGTGAACAACCACTTGCCGCGTTCCCGAGTGCTCCTCGTGGAGCAGACCTCGAATTTGGGTGGAGGATCGATCTGGCCTCTGGAGAGCATTCTGTCGGTGTGTGCAGCGGCCCATAAGCACGGGATGCTCTGCCACATGGATGGGGCCAGGCTGTTGAACGCTGTTGCAGCCACGGGGGTGAAAGCCCTGACCTATGCGGAACCGTTCGACTCCGTGTGGATCGATTTCAGCAAAGGCTTGGGCGCTCCGGTGGGCGCGGCCCTGGCCGGTTCAAAAGGCTTCATCCAGGAGGCCTGGCGCTGGAAGCATCAATTCGGAGGCGCCATGAGGCAGGCGGGGATCATTGCTGCCGGGGCGGTTTACGCCCTGAACCACCACGTGGCGCGCCTGGCAGAAGACAACGAAAACGCCCAGATCCTGGCACAGGGCATGGCGGGAATCGAGGGGATCGCGGTTGAACCTGTTGAGACCAATCTCATCTTTTTCGATGTCTCAGGTCTGGGAGTCACGGCCGAAGACTTTAACGTCCTTCTGATGGAAAGGGGGCTTCGCATCTCTGTTCTTGGAAAAACCAGGGGACGAGCCGTCACTCACCTCGACGTGTCGCGGGACCAGGTGAAGGAGGGGCTCGAAATCATTCGACAGGTCGCAGCGCAGGTCTCGAAGAGGAAAACGTGGCCGTGAGTCCTGACGCTCTCGTAGCGGCCTTCTCGGATCTGATTCTTTCCGAGAGACTGGACGGCCCTGTTCTTGACCTGGCCTCGGGAGACGGTCACAACGGGCTTTTTCTGGCTGCCAAAGGCCTTTCCGTGGTTCTCGCCGATCGCTCCGATGAAGCTCTCAGCAAGGCAAGAGAGGCCGCCGCCGGGCTGCAGGCAAAGGCGACGGTCTGGAAGGTGGATTTGGAGAAACCCGGTGAAAACCCACTCCAAGAGGAGGAGTACAGCGTCATTCTTGTCTTCCGGTATCTTCACCGGCCCCTGATGCCCTGTATCAGAAAGGCCTTGAGGCCGGGCGGCTTTCTGGTCTACTCCACCTACACCGTGGACCAGGCGCAGTTCGGGAAACCGCGCAACCCCGACTTTCTGCTCAAACCCGGGGAACTTATGGATTGGTTCAAGGATTGGAACGTCCTCCACCACTTTGAGGGCCTCCAGGAGAATCCCCGGCGCGCCGTCGCAGAGATTGTGTGCCGAAAGCCGTGAAGAGACGGAGGTTGG
>JALOPA010000474.1 GCA_025454125.1 Thermodesulfobacteriota bacterium | reverse complement strand
ACTTCTTCTACAAGGCTGACGAGGGTGTCGTTGTGAGTCGAACCGGGAACGAGGTCCGCGGTGTTGAAATTGGGCTTGATCAGCACGTCCTTGTTCTTCACGGGATTGATCTTGAGCCCTTGGATGGACTCGGAAACGCCGGATTTACGGTTTTCCGTTCTCACAAGGGACACACGACTCTTTTCCTTTGCCATGGACACCCCTCCTAAACCGAGATAAATAGAACCGCCCGCGATGGCGGTGTACTTCAGGAAATCTCTCCTGCTGACCCCCGGCGGTGGAGCCAGTCTGTCTGTTTCGGGTTTCATGACTGAATAATAGCCATTGTTTGCAAAGTGTCTAGAGGAAGCAGCAGAACAACAAAAAGCAATCACGAAAACACGAAGAAAGGAAAAACACGAAAGAAGAGAGGAGTAACGAGGGACAAGATCCGAACATGCCCTTGTCACTCGTGACTCGCCCTTCGACTTTGCTCAGGGCCGTGAGCCTGTCGAACGCTCACTTGTCACTTCCCTATGAGGATGGTATACGGAGGCTGCACAAAAGGACAACCTTTAAGAGGAGGGGTGACATGGAACTGAAAATGGAGACACTCGAGATCCCGGAGGGCTGCAACGTCATTTTCGGACAAAGCCACTTCATCAAGACCGTGGAGGACCTCTATGAAATCATGGTGGGGGCGGTGCCGGGAGCCAAGTTCGGCATCGGGTTCTGTGAGGCCTCGGGCCATTGTATGGTGCGCGGTGAAGGAAATGACGGCGCGCTCAAGGATCTGGCCATGAAGACGGCCTACAGGATCGGCGCAGGACACACCTTTATCATGTTCATCAAGGACGCTTTCCCTATCAACATGCTCAATGCGGTGAAGATGTGTCAGGAAGTATGCAATGTCTTCTGCGCGACAGCCAATCCGGTTCAAGTGGTCCTGGCCCAGTCCGAACAGGGGAGAGGGGTGCTCGGCGTGATCGACGGCTCATCGCCCAAGGGGATGGAAAAAGAAGACGGCGTGGCCTGGAGAAAAGACCTTCTCCGGAAGTTCGGGTACAAACTGTAGATACAGGCCTTTGGCACTGCCCAAATTCGAATCTCGAAATCCGAAATTCGAAATAAGCTCAAAATTCGAATGTTCCAATCGTGAAAAGAAAACCTAGCCTGCTGTTTTTGTTTGAGTCATCTGAATTTCCAGGTTTGGATTTGTTTCGGATTTCGCCTGCCCCGCCGAAGCGGCACCGCGTAGGCGGGTGCTTCGAACTTCGTGCTTTCAATAGTTTCTAGGACACGGTGTGAGTTGACAATCATGGACGATGAACTGAGAACGCTCAAACCCATGCCCCTGGACGGGATTCGTGTCGTTGAATTCGGGACCTTTCATGCCGGGCCTGGCGCCAGCGCCATTCTGGGGGATCTCGGCGCCGAGGTGATCAAGATCGAGGAGGCAGAAGGCGATCCCATGCGGAACTGGAAAGAGGTGGGAGGGATCCGGTTCACCATGGCGGATGGAGAAGGATTCCCTTTTCAGTTCACCAACCGCAACAAAAGAGGGATCTGGCTCAACATCAAGGAAGAAAAGGGGCGGGAGATCTTCCGCCGCCTGATCCAATCTGCCGATGTGTTCCTCACCAATCTGCGGAAGAGCACCAAGCAGTCCATGGGGCTGGACTACGAGGCGGTGAGCGCAATCAATCCGCGGATCATCCACGCCAGCGTCTCCGGGTTCGGCCAGGAAGGCCACCTGAGCGATCAGGGAGCCTTTGACCCCATGGGACAGGCCCGCTCAGGAATGATGTTCAGCACCGGCTCGGACAGGCCTCGACTGGTTCATCTCGCCGTCCTCGATCAGACCGCCTCCATTGCGCTGAGCCAGGCTGTCCTGACCGCTCTCTTTGTCCGCGAGCGCCGCGGCGTGGGGCAGTCCGTGCACATCTCCCTTTACGGCACGGCCCTCTGGATGCAGTACGCAGGCCTCATGATTGCCGGGTGCCTTTCCCGGAACTCGGTGCCTGAGGACCGGCGCATGTACTCTCCTCTCCGGAACTACTTTTGCTGCCGGGACGGCAAGTGGATCATCGGCACCCATCACCCGGAGCAGAAGTACTGGCCTCTTCTGTGCGAAGCCACCGGGCAGACGGACTTGCTCCAGGACCCGCGCTTCTCAGACATCAGCAAGGTGGTGGAGGACAGGCCTTTGCTTGTGGAGCGTTTCGACAAAGTCTTCGCCACGAAGACGCGAAGCGAGTGGATCCCCCTGCTGCGGGCCAAGGGACTCATGTTCGGGCCGGTGCAGCAGATGGAGGACGTGCTCACCGACCCCCAGGCCTTGAGCAACGGGTACGTGGTGGCCTTCGATCACCGCTCTCTCGGCAAGGTCAAGATTCCCGGATACCCGGTGCACTTCAGCGCGTTCTCTGCCGGAACGAGATCCTCTGCGCCCAGCCTGGGCGAACACACGGATTGCATTATGAGGGAGGTGGGGTATTCGGATCAAGAAATTGCAGAAGCGCGGCAAGCAGGGGTGATTCGGTGAGCAGGCAAAGTGCAATGGCCCAATAGCCTCTTTGCAGGAGTGTCATTTCGATCCCGCTCCCCGAGCGGGAGAGAAATCTTGCGTTGTATACCGGTCATTAAGATCTCTCCCTTCGGTCGAGATGACAAGCGAAGTTTGGGAAACGACACGGCCTTGGCCATTGTGTCAATTTCCCCCTTCCCGCTGCCTTCTATGGTGGGAGTCCTCGGGGTCCCTTATGGAGACGGTGACGCCTTGCTTCAGGATATTGTATCCCGCCTCTATTTCCAGCCTTGCCGGTGCAATGACGTAACCGAAGGGGTTCCCCGTTTTCTTGTTTTGAAGCCTGTAGACCTGGATCACGGCGCCTACCTTGTCCAGATACTCCTGGGGCTGCTTTAAACCCATGGCCTCTTTCTTGCCCAATCCCGCATTGACGATGATGGGAGTCGCTTCCGCGGGATCGTCAAGAATGTAGGCCGCTCCATTGGCATCGCTTACCCATTTTGTGACTTCAAAAGTCGCTCTTGGCAAATCCTTTGGATCCATGATCTGTCTTGAGACATTTCGAAACGATGTGAAGAGGTACACGGCAACGACGATGGCGAGAAGGATGAATGCTGTAAGAATCATCTTTTTCATGTGCTCCTCTTTCGAAATGACATGAGAGCCGTATGGCCCTGACAGACGGACGAGGATGAATTCCTGCAAAGTATAAGTCAGCGAAGGATTTCAAGTCAATGAACGAATGCTTTTCAAGACTACGTCTGGGACAGGGATGCAGAGATTTGATTGCAGACAAAGGCCGGAATAGGATACTGTTTTAAAAAGAATCACGAAGGGAGTATCAGGCCATGAGCCTTTTTGCAAGCTATGACCCTCCGCCCTACCGGCCGCCCAGCGAGGCAAACAGCCTTCTCCTCAGGGTAACCCGGGGCTGCCCGTGGAACCAGTGCACCTTTTGCTCCATGTACAAAGGCCTGAAGTTTGAAAAGCGGCCGGTGGAGGAAGTCCTCAGGGACATCGATACGCTGCGGCAGTTCTCAGGGACAGCGGCTCCCACAGTTTTTATCGGGGACTCCAACAGTCTTGTCCTG
>JALOPA010000473.1 GCA_025454125.1 Thermodesulfobacteriota bacterium | reverse complement strand
CCTGCCGAGAATCTTGAACGCATCTTTCAGCCCTTTTTCACCACCAAGGCAAAAGGAACCGGGCTCGGCCTGCCTATCACCCAGAAGATCGTCAAAGAGCATGGCGGCCAGATTCAGGTGAAAAGCACGCCAGGGAATGGGACCCGTTTCACGCTGACCTTTCCGGTCTCCGAGCCAACGGCTGCTTCCGTCATTTCCGAAAAAGCGCAAGTCCAGGAGGCTGCGGGCTCCCAGGTTGGCAGGCGCGACGGGGGCGAATCTCCACCCGAGTATATCGAAAAACCTAATCCGATTTTTTAGAAGCTTTCGCGTGAGGAGAAAGTACTGATGGATAAGAATGCTGCATTGAAAGTAGTGAATCCCGCTTTGGCGATCCTCATGTTGAACCAACCCTTTTCAGCCTTCTTGTCTGAAGTGACGGGTTGGGACGTTTTTGAAGGACTGCACGTTCTAGGAGGCGTCCTGCTTGTGTGTGCGGCTGCCGTTCATATCGCGTTGAACTGGAAGTGGGTGGAATTGAACTTGCTGAAACCCAAAAAGTAGCAACAAGCATGATGGGATGGAAGCGCTCTGAGGGGAGGGTCCGAGATCGAGGATGGATTGTAACCGCGTGCAAGCGAAGATTCGCTCCAACCCTATTGCGGGAGGTTCGCCCTTAGCCCGGGATTTCTCCTGTCCACCCCCGACCGTCTTTCCGGGATGTGGACCGTGTACGAAAAGCGCCTTCTTTCAATCCCCGATCGCTTTTCTTCACTCCCGCAAACCGAGCTTTGGATCTTTCGTTTTTTGTTACGCATAACGGTCCCCTTTCAGGAAAGCGTAACTTTCCCCATAAATGGGCAATGAGCGGTTCGGCCTGGTTAGATGACATAGTCGATCGTGCCACCTAGTGCCTTGCTCGAACCCAGTCCCGGGACGCTGGACCACTCTGTCGCTCTGACCCAGCCGCCCCTTCTTTCTCCCAAAAGCCTTCGCTCTTTGCCGCTCCGCCTCTCAACACCACCATTGATGAAGTACCCCAGACGGTAACTCTTGCGCCTGTCGTCGCCGGAGCGTCTGTCTATGGCAAATCGATTCAGGTTCGACATGGAGGGCCTCCGTTTTTTGTTAACCCCGTTTAGACGCACTACCGCGATCTCACAACATCGCATACGCGAAGAAAGCGACCAGCCATTCCCTTCCTTGCGCTTCGCAAACTTGATAAAGCCCTCTCCGCGGACGCTCTACAGAAGACCGCTACCCGCTTTGTATCTACCCTGCCCAGAAAGCCGCGATCTCTGATTGCCCCATGGTGCCCAGGCCCCTCACACCCTACACCGCCTTCCCCGCAGTCAAAAAGCGCCTTCTCCCACCTCACCTGATGGGCCGGAGGGGGGGAACATGTGCAGCCCCACGACACACCCTTCGGTTTCCAGGTGTGATAAGGGCAAGTATGCGTGCCCGGGGCAAACCCAAGTCTTTCAGCTTCACTTGTGGACACCATATTTCTCACCTCGACATTTAGGGAACCCCTTTCCCTTTTTGGAGCGACTATCGGAAGTTCGATTGTCCTCCCACGCAGCCGCGATAGAAAGACGGGGTTATTCCCGCTCTGGTCCTCCTTCCGGAGGCCGGCAGCTAAAGCAAACCCTTTCCTCCATTGAACCCAGTCTCCCTGCCCCAACATCTCTTCAATTCAAAAGGTATGCCACAAAGTAGGACTTGTCAACGGTTAAACCCTTTTTATCGAGAAGAGGGGCGCCACCCATCACTCCTTGATGCAGCGGAAGAGATCTCTGTGTCTTAGTGAGACGGCTTCCTCTGTCTTGAACGGTTGATTTCCTTTTTGATTGCCGACAGCAAATCCGGGAAGGCAGTTGCAACAGCCGGCGAAAGATCGAGGGACCAATCGACAACGGCTGGCTCGATCCCAATCACCACGACTTCTGGGAGAGTAGCACGACTGGAGAGAGCCAGGACGCGGCCGAGGTCAAAACCATGTAAGGAAGCAATACATCGATTAGACTCGCATTCCTCCAAAGTAACTCGATAGATCGTCCCTGGGGGATGATCAGCCTTCATTGCATCGACGATGATCACGTAATCCGCCTTGTCGAGCGACGGCAAGGCGTCCAGAACGGCGGTCCCTACACTCAGAACCTCGACGTCAGCAGGCCACACTTTTTCGGCCAACGCTTCTGACGCGTGCACCCCAACGCCCTCATCTCCGAGCAGGAGATTTCCCAGGCCCAGCACCAGGCAACTCACCGGGATGCTCCTCCTGCCGGGATCGCTACTGAAGTGCCGGGCCGGATCACGAATGGTTTCACCTTTGGCTTCATGACGTGAACGGCACACGAAAGACAGGGGTCAAAAGAGTGAATGACCCTCAGAGCTTCCAGGGGGCGCTCCGGATCCTGAATGGGGGTTCCGATCAGGGCCTGTTCCATCGGCCCGGGGATGTCCTGCTCGTCCCCTGGCGAGGCGTTCCAGCATGTCGGCGTGATCACCTGGTAGTGGCTGATTTTGCCATTGGAAATCTCCATCCAGTGCCCCAGCGCGCCTCTTGGCGCCTCGCTCATTCCGATCCCGGAGCCGTTTGTAACGGCTTCATAACCGTCGAAGACAGGCTCACCAGGAGTCAATTCCTGAAGCCATCTCTCCACAGCAGTTGCGATGATCAGGGCTTCGTTAGCACGTGCCAGGTGCCGGTCCATTACGGAAATACCGCCGTTGTAGTCGCCGTTCACCTTCATTCTGGCCAGGGGTCCGACTTCAAAAGGCTTGCCATGCAACCGGGGCGCTTTGAGCCAGGAGTAGGCGTTGTTCTTGGGATACAGAGGCTTCGTCTCTCCGGCCGCAGGAGATAAACCATTTGTGCTGTCCTCATACCACGAGAAGGTAACGGCTTCCGTTATAGAATCGCTGGCGGATTCGTCGAGAGGTTTCACCGCGCTGGAAGCTGCACCGCCTCCCTCAATTCGCTGGCCTTTTGGTTTCTTGGGTTTAGGTGGAAGCTGCGGGGGAGGCGCAACTTGAGCGCCTTCCAGATATCCTCCTGCGAATAACTTGCTCAGACCTTCATCGTCCTCTTTGAACACTCCATAGGCCATCAGGTTACCCCATCCCTCACCGATTCCGAGGTAATCCTGGTAGATCTGGGCAAGAAGGTTCACATCCGGTATATAGGTATTCTTGATGAATTCGGTAATCCACTCCAGATATTGGAGAAAAAGATCAATCCCTTCTGCGGTGGGATTTGCCGTGAATCCCCCTGGTATGATCGCGTGCGACGCAGGCATCTTGCCCCCAAAGATCGCTCCCATCTCGTGCGCCTGGCGCCGCGCAATCAAGGCGCTCGTCGACAGGTGCTCAGAGAGCTGGTTTAGACCCGGGCGAATGTCCACATCCCAGGCCGGTATCCACGGAGAGACCTGGGGCCCCTTCACGAAATCAGGAGCAGCAAGCAGGTAAAAATGGAGAATGTGCGACTGGATGAAATTGGATGCAAGGGTGAGGTTCCGCAAAATCCGAGCGTTGGATGGAGGCGCCCACCCGGCTGCATCATCAAGAGCCAGGACAGGCTAGAGCATGGGATATCGGACATACGCCGCAGATTCTCT
>JALOPA010000472.1 GCA_025454125.1 Thermodesulfobacteriota bacterium | reverse complement strand
CGCCACCTCCGCACAATACCACTTGGCCATGGAGCTGAGGGCCGGATTCCGCATCTCCCCTCTGCAGAGGGGAGGAAGATCCTTCCTCTTCTGTTCCTCAAATTCTCTCGCCGCTCTCTGGATGTCGCTCAGCTCTTTGGTCAGATCGGAAGGCATGGAATTCCCGACCTCGTGTTCCGCCCTCCGAGCGCCGTTTCAGGAAGCCGAAGCCCCCGGAGCCCGATATCTCGAACGGATCGTCTTTTTCAGGATCTTTCCCTGTGGATTCTTGGGCAGGGAATCGACAAACTCAACCGACTTCGGTGCCTTGTACGACGCGATGTGCTCTTTGCAGAAGGCGATCATCTCACGGTCGCTGAGCCGGGACCCCGGCTTCAGGGCGATGACCGCGTGAACCCTCTCCACCCATCTGGGATCCGGCACCCCGATCACGGCAGCCTCTGCAACCGCGGGGTGCTTGTAGAGCACGTCCTCCACTTCACGGGAATACACGTTCTCCCCGCCGCTCACGATCATGTCCTTTTTTCGGTCAACGATGTAGATGAAGCCTTTTTCGTCGCAATAGGCGAGGTCCCCGGTGTGGAGCCATCCGTCCACGATCGTCTCGGCAGTCTCCTTAGGTCTTCTCCAGTATTCCTTCATGATGGAACGGCTCTGCGCGATGATTTCCCCCACAACTCCCGGCGCAACATCGCGGCTCTTCTCATCCACCACCCGGACATGCACACCGAGACTCGGCTTTCCGCAGGAAACCAGAACGTTCTGCTCTTCAGGGGATTTGTCCAGTACCTGGTGCGCCTCCTTGGAAAGGGTGCAGATCTGCGGCCCTGATTCGGTTTGGCCGTAGCCTTGGGCAAAGATCGGTCCGAATACCTCCAGACCGCGCCGCAGGAGTTCCGCCGGCATGGGAGAGGCCGCATAATAGATTCTGTTCAGGCTGCTCAGGTCAAAGCTTTTCAGGTCCTGGTGGGAGAGAAGCGCACTGAGCTGGGTGGGGACGATTTGCATATCCGTCACCCTTTCCTCCTGGACCGTCTGAAGAACGGCCGCCGGATCAAAGGATCGGTTCGGCAGGATCACGTTGCATCCTCCGGTCAGGAAGAAAGGCCACACGTGGCTGTCCCCGCCGATGTGGAAAAAGGGCAAGACCATGAGATGCCTGTCTCCCACCTTGGTGCCCATTTCCAGGGCTTTGATCCTGGTGTTGTCCAGCTTCTGGGCGTGGGTGTAAAGGGCACCCCGGGGCAGTCCCGTGGTTCCGCTCGTGTAGAGGATCAGGACCGGATCCTCTTGTCTCACATCGCTCTCCGGTTCCCCTGGATCACCTCCGCTCAACAGGTCCTGGTAGGAAAGCATGCCGGCCGCAAGGCCCTCCAGACTGATATATTCCCTCACTCCGGGAAGGCGGGGTTTCAGCCGTTCGGCGGTTTCAAGCAGCTCCGGCCCCACGAACAGGGCCACGGCCTCCGAGTAGCGGATCAGATATTCGAGCTCCTCGGCGTGGAGCCTCGGGTTAAAGGGTGAGGCGATGAACCCGCCTTTCATGGCGGAGCCGTAGACCTCCGGGTATTGCAGGCAGTTCCAGGAAAGAATGCCGATGACTTCACCTTTTTGTACTCCCCGTCGCTGAAGGGACCGGATCAGGCGATTGACCCTGGCATTGAACTGCGAAAAAGTGATTCTCTGGGGGCCGCAGACAAAGGCTTCCTCCTCGGCATGAAGAAGAGCATTTCTGTAGAGGACATCCGCGAAGGTTCCGATTCGATAGCGGCAAAGCTCTTTCAGAATGAGTGTCGCCGACATGGGTCGCTCCACCTGAGAAGAGGGAAACACCAATAACCACCACGCTTCGCAATGCGGATACAGGTCACCGGAGGGCTCAAGGAAAGTCGGAGGCTGATTCCTCCGCACCGGTTTTCCTCATTTAGCGGATAATTGTTTTTTTGTCAATGTATTCATAGTCAATGTTTTTAGTTTTGCCCTTGCCTGAAGAAACGAAATATGCTAGCTCTGGTCCTCATCGGCCCTTAACCCCCAGGGTTCCTCACCCTACAGGCTTTGAAGCATGATGAAGCCCATGCACGCAAAACGATATGTCAGCGACTTGAGCGCCAATGAAAAAGTGCTCATGGCGATTGTGCGCGCCGCGGAGAACTTCAAGAGAACCCATACCGCCGTATTCAGAAAGTACGGCCTCTCCTTTCCCCAATACAATGTGCTGAGAGTGCTGGATGCCTCCCGCAACGGCAGAAACAAAATCTCCGAAGTGAGCCGGATCATGCTCGTGCCGGGGGCGAACATGACAGGCATCGCAAAAAGACTGGAAAGAGACGGTTTTCTGAACAGAAAAGCGGATCCCCGTGACGAACGTGTCACGATCCTTCAGATCACCCCGAAAGGGAAGAGGACCTTAAAACAGATCAAGGCGGAGAAGGACCATGGCATCGAGACGCTTCTCCAGGGCTTCTCTCAGGCTGAAAAAACCAATCTGCTGGAAAGAGTCAAACAGCTGATCAGAAAGAACCGGCGTTCATTCTAGATTGAAGAGCAACACCTGAATGCCTCAGAAAACCGATGCCCTGTGGCTCAGAGGGATTTCCCGTATTCCTTTGAGAACTCCATCAGGGCCTTCACGTTTTCTTTCCTGGAGCCCTGCATGCCTGCTCCGGTTGAGAAGATGAAACCGCCGCCGGGGCCGGCCACATCCATCAGTTCCCTGCAGTAGGTTTTCACCTCTTCCGGGGTCGCGGTGCACAGGAGATCCAGCGGCACATTGCCCGAAATGCACGCCACCTTCCCCACGGTCTCCTTGGCCCTTTTCATGTCCGTGCGGTCAAACCACCACACGACTTTGCCCTTCGGAACATCCGAAATCACGTCGAGACGCTCGTTATAGGCCCCCTCCGCAAAAAGTTGAGGCACCAGACCTTCGTTGACCAGACCGATGATGAGTTTTCTCAGACTCGGCCAATAAAAGGCCGCGAACTGCTCCTGGGACATGAACCCGTCTGCGCCCTTGTGCAGAGGCATAAACGGCATGATGTGGCCGGTTGCCTTGCATGCCCCGACGGCGGACTTGATCATGCTGGGAACGAGCCGGTCGCACGCCTCTTTCAGTTCATCAGGAAAGCGGAACATGTCCAGAAGGACACCCTGGGTGCCCCGCAGGCTGTCCCCGATCACGTCGAAGGGCGCTTTGGTGAATCCCCCTGAAAAGGCGGGGAAGCCCCTTCCCATGATGCGCAAGCCGATGTCCCGTATCGCCGCCCTCCAGCGAAGGGCTTCGTCTCCTGCCTTAGCAAGGACAGCCAAGGCCGCTTTCAAATCCTCAGAGCCGAACGGCGCGACTAGGGGCGGCACCATGGGGATTTCATTCACCGGAGGAAGAAGCGGAAAAGAGGCCAGCGGCTTGAGAGACCCGAAGATGCGGGGGAAGTACACGTTCAGGAAATAGGCGGTGGGATCGTCAATCAGGTCCTGGTACTCCTCGGCCTTCATGTACTCGGCTTCCACGTACTGGTATTCCCGTTCATGAGAAACGCCGTGTCCGGGCCATTCGTAGAGCTTCAGATCCAGGATGTCCAGCACCTTGCCCGGCACGATGGTG
>JALOPA010000471.1 GCA_025454125.1 Thermodesulfobacteriota bacterium | reverse complement strand
ATCGGTGTGGACCGGCTGTCTTTCAATTCTGAAATTCTCTTTCTGAAGCAGGGATTCAATGTACCCTAGAACCTCGGTTTCATTTCCTTTGAAGGTCCAGGTGTCCGGCTGGAACGAGGCCCCCTCCTTTTCCATGGTGAAAGGGTTGATGGAATTGATGCGAATGAGGTCTTCGGTAAGCGTTATGACGTCCATCATCAGCAGCGCCCAAGATGTCTAAAGTGCAGAACCAGTGATGAGCAACGGACCGCGAGCGACCGGGAACGAGTCAGAGGGTCACGATGAAACCGGGTCTTTTCAAGCTAGACGATCCTCTTCCGGAATCCCTTCTCACACTTCCTCAAATAGGCTCTCCAAGTGATCGCCCATTTATCCGGGTGGTCGAGATTGGCGTGGCCGGGTCGATGGGTGACGCTCTGATGGGGAGCAGTCTTCAGGATTTCCGGATCCGTGTAAGCCTCCTCCGAGATCCGCCTCAGGGCAGCAAGGTACTCATCCAGCTCCGCTTTTGCATAGGATTCCGTAGGCTCCAGGGTGAAGGGCTGGGGAACGATGAAGGGATGGTGGCTGGACCACATATGCATCCCGAAATCCGCCATGCGGCAGGTGACATCATCGGTGGTCACCCCTGTTTCCTGAGTCAGGGCCTCCCAGCTGTAGCGCACCTGCTCGATGCGGCGCTGACCCTCGGCGTAGGGAGCGCTTGCGCCTCGGATCTCCTTCACCTTCTTGAGCAAGTAGTTGTTGTTGAGGACAGCCACCCGCGCCACTTCCCTGAGCCCTTCGCTCCCCAGGCTCATGATCCACGCATAGGCCCTGACAACCGCAGGCACCACGCCGTAGAAGCTTCTCACCTTGCCGATGCTTAGAGGCACCTCGTAGTCCAGAAGGTACTTCTTCCCGTCAAAACGGACCGCAGGAACGGGCAGGAATTCGGAAAGAGCCTCCGTCACGCCCATGGCCCCGCATCCGGGTCCCCCGCACCCGTGCGGCGATGAAAAGGTCTTGTGGAGGTTGAAGAAGCACATGTCAAACCCGGCTTCCCTGGCCCGCGTCAGACCGAGAATGCCGTTTGCATTGGCCTGGTCATAGGTGCACAGGCCCCCGTGCCGATGCACAATTTTCGTAAATTCGTCGATCTTCGGATTGAAGATTCCCGTGTCCTCAGGGTTCGTTGCAAAAAAGGCTGCCGTTTTTTTGGAGACAGCCTTTTTCATGGCCTCCAAATCAGGCAGTCCGCTCGCGTCGTGGTGGATCGTGATGATCTTGTAACCGAGGACCGCAGGGGCCGAGGCATCAGAAGGGTGGGAGAAGATGGTGGTGATGACCTCGTCCCGCTGTTCGGATTCTCCTCTGGAGGCGTGGTAGGCTTTCACGATGGAAGCCATGGCCAGAATGGCCTGTGAGCCTGAGGCCGGCTGAAAGGTGAATCGGTCCATTCCCGAGATCTCTCTTAGAAAGAGGTCCGTCTTGTACAGGATCTCCAGGATTCCCTGAACCGTGCTCTCATCCTGGAGCGGGTGCAGGGCGCTGACCTTGGGAGACCTCACGAACTGCTCATTGACTTTAGGGCTGTATTTCATGGTGCAGGTGCCCTGCCCTATGTCCACATTGAGATCAGCGCCCAGGTTTTCCTGAGACAGCCTGAGATAATGTTTGAGCACCTGCATCTGGGAAAGCTCGGGGAGTTGAGGCGGTTTTTTCCTTCTCATTTTTCTGGGGAGCTTCGATATTCCGTCTCCCACAACCTTTTCAATTCCCTTCTCCGCCCCAGGGATCAGGATGCCCCGCTCCCCCCTGCGGCTCAGCTCAAAAATGATCGGCTCATCCCACTTTGCCTGGTGAAAACGCCGAAGCTTTGTCTTCATGTCCATTCCCATGGCTATCCTCGCTTTCCCTTCTTCGAGACCCGGGCTTTCATGCTCCGACCCAGAATTCCCTTAAGGCTTTCGGCCAGACGGTCGATCTCTTCTTTGGTGTGCATCTCTGTGACGCAGAAAAGGGCGGACTGGCCCATTTCAGGGAACTGTTCCGACAGATCCACCCCGCCGAAGATTTTCTCCTTGAGAAGCGCTGCGTTGATGCGCTTCACCGATTTCCCGGCCTTGTTGAAATCCATGACAAATTCCTTGAAAAACACGGCGTCGGGAAAAACCGGCCTTACCCCGCGAATCTCGCAAAGCCGCTTGGCCGCGTATTGGGATTTCTGCATAATGGCTTTCCCGATCTCCTGCATGCCCCTGGGTCCCATGAGGCTGAGATAGACTCCTGCCGTGATCCCCCACAGGGCTGCAGCGGTGCCGACGAATTCCTTGGACTTGTCGCGGTCTGCAAAGGAAGTGCGTTCGTAGAGAACATCCCCGAAACCGTATTCCCCTTGAACCGCTGTTTCCTCGATCCCAAAGAGCCTGGAGGGGAATTCCCTGACAAAGCGCTCCTCGTCCCGCGTCGCGATGAATCCGCCATGACCTCCGCCGAAATGCATGTGGATTCCCAAAGGCTGGATATCCCCGCACACGATGTCGGCTCCGTAATGGCTCGGCGGCGCCATGACCCCGAGGGAAATGGGGTCAACGCCAACGATGCTGATTCCGCCTGCCTTATGAATCAGGGCAGAGATCTTTTCCCCCTGATCCTCCACGCAGCCCAGGTAGGAGGGGTTTTCAAAATAGACTGCCGCGGTCCTTCCGGAGATCTTCCCTTTCAGATCCCTGAGGTCCAATCGGCCGGTGGCAGGACTGTGCTTCACCCCTTCGATCTTCAGATCCGAGCGGCAGTAATTTCTGATCACCAGGAGCCTGTCCGGCGACACCGTGTCGGACACCAGGATATGGTCGCGGCCGGTGATTCTTGAAGCCATGCGGATCGAGGTGCTGGCCGCCTGAGCGCCGTCGTAGGTCGGGACATTGACCACGTCCATGTCAAGAAGCTCTCCCATCAGGCTCTCGTACTCGAAAAGCGCCTGAAACCGGCCGTGATCCTCAAAGGGCTCCCCTGCGTAGGCGGTCAAGAACTCCGAGCGCTGGTTGATTTCGTCGCACACCGCCGGCACATCATGCTGGGCACACCCGCCACCGAGAAAGCTCAGGAACTCCCGGCAGCTCGTGTTTCTGGAGAGCACTGCCTCCACATGTTTCTTCAGTTCGACCTCCGACAAGAGCGCCTCAGGAAGATCCATGCGCTTCTTGAGTCGAAGTCTCTGGGGAATGGTCGCGTAGAGTTCTTCCACGCTTCCGGCTCCGATTTCCTGAAGCATCTCCCTCTGGACTTCGGGCACGGAATTCGGAATATAGGGATGGGCGCCGAATTTGTTCCTGGCCATGCGGTGACCTCCTGCGAATGGGACAAGTCTCTTTGAAAATTTGTAACAGTTTAGCTCTTTGAAATAAATACAGAAAAGGGCCCTGGGGGTCCCTCTAAAAACAGAACAACGAAGACGCCACACCTCCATGGCAAGCTCAAGGCCATGGGTGAGGCGGGCGGAGGGCTGCAGAGGAACTCGCCACCTTCTCCTCAGCTGACAAGTGCCGGTGACACATCGCCGCCCGCCTTCGCTGCCCCTTATCTGCGGAGCCTTTCCCGCACACTCTTCGTTTTCTGTTTTTAGAG
>JALOPA010000470.1 GCA_025454125.1 Thermodesulfobacteriota bacterium | reverse complement strand
GACTTGAACCCGGCCGACCTCGCAAGGGTATAAATCGCATAAAAATGAAAATCCTTTTCCATGGTGATTACCCTCCAATGATGGTCAAGCTGTGAGTGATCTGGATGCTCTGATAAGGAAGACATTCCATTCGACCATCGAAATTAACAGGAAATCCGGCATTGAGAAAGGAGAATCGGATATCCCCAGGCTGCCATCAGATCGATATCCTTTTCCTTCGGGCCGCACGGACATAGATGGATCTTCTATGGACTTGCAACCGTGCTGAGTGAACGTAATGCCTAGTTCCAGCCAGGCTTTCACTTCACGAGACCGGACCACCGAGGGCTTCAAATCCAGTCCTTGCCCTCGGGGTCCATCAACGATCTGTTTAGGTTGCCCGCGAATGGATCTTGCGGCACACCCGATCTCTACCGCCCCCGCCGCTAGCGGATCGAAATGGATCCAAAGCCTTTACCGGTTTCATACGTGAAAACCTCGGCACCGCAAAATGACTTGCCTTCCACGATCCAGCCTCCGCCATTGCTCAACATCAAGGGTTTCGGGATGCTTGACGCCAGAAAACCCAGCTTTGGACGGTTGGGGGCATCCCACGGTATGGGCTGATGGGTGTGACCGAAAATGATCCTCCAGGGTGCCGGGATATTCTGGCCGGTTCTGTTGTTGATATCACCTATTTCGAGGAGGCTTGATGCATAGAACCTCTTGAATCTCGCTTTCACATCCTTCTTGCTTATGAAGTCCTCGCTGTACCGGCTCTGTTCGGTGCCACCAAGGGAATCAAGAATTTCATCTTTCACCTTGCCGATCAGGAAATCTACAACGAGTTCCTTGATCCAGCCGTAGTCAGTCAAATCGTCGATTTCCTTTTCCAGCCGGTTCATGTACTTGGTAACTCTCTTGAGGTCACCGTTTTTTACGTCCACCTGCACTTTTCTTGCCACTGCCGTCAGGACTCCTGCTTGGCCAATGCCCGTGCATGCGAGTTGATTCAGAGGGAAGTTCATTTCGACCATTTCCTCGACGTCCACATCTCCAACGTTGAGATCTTCATAGGCAAGCTTCTGCGCCATCTCACCCAGGATCGCCCAAAACCCCTCCAGGTATTGCCCGTGGGTGACCAGAGCCGTCTCTTCATCGGTGACGATGTAGAGGTTCGGGTAGGCAAAGTTAAATGTCGTCGCCGGGTCAGTCATAGTGTCAAGAAACATTCCTCCATATCGAGGTTTTCCTCTGGTTCCTTTGGCCGTCGTCCGATCTAGGGCCAAACCCTTTTGCTGGCGCGGAGCGTTCTTGCGATCATCGATGACACCGGCTACGGAGTGCTGGAAGCTCTCGGGAAATTTGCCGGCGGCTATCCTGTTGATGACACTCCTCTGGTGCTGGACAATGTGCCAGATGTCCGCGTCATGATTCCCCGCCAAATAAATGATCTCTTTAGCGATGTCGTCGCGTTTAATGAACTGGAAAAACGCCTTGCCCCGCTTGTAAGCAGTGGCGTAAGTCGCTATGGAAAAGTCAAACACATCGCCCCCCAAAACGAGATAATCATTGCCTTTTCCCGCTGCGTCGATGAAGGCCTGGTACTTTGGACCCGCAACGACGTCCCCGTTCTTCTGTTCAGTGACCAACAAACAACTGTCGTCGCCGAAGTGTGTGTCTGTGATGATCGAGAGTTTCATGGTGCGCCTCCTTATAGGATGGATATTCGTAATGCCCCCTGATCCTGAAATCTGGGATGGCAGCCAAAAATTGACTCCTCGGAGCCAGAATCCAGAATCATGCTTTTCAGACGCCTTACCCTTCAGGCAATCGTGTCCGTTGCTTTCCAAGAACGATGTAAAATCTCTCGATAGGGCGGGTAATGATCCTTTCGATGTGAGCTGGATTCCCTGTCAGAAGCGCGTCGCGAATCACTTTCATCTTCTCTTCGATGAGCTTGTCCCTCGCAATGGCAAGTTTCTCTCGCTTTTGGTTCGGAAATACGAAATCAGGACCCATCTTCGTTTCGAGGGTTTGAAGTTCCTCAGGGTCCTGGAAGCACCCAGATCCTTTTTGAAGAAGGGGGTGTTTCTGATAGGAGGAATCCTTGAGCACCGCAAAGCGCGCGGCCAGCGCATCATCGGGTATTAGAAAACTCGCCAGGAATTGTCTCAGTTTCATGCAGGCATCGGCGAGAGCTTCCTGATCGGTGGCACTCCCAAGAGTGCTCAGGTCAAAGCGGCTGGAGGCTCCAATGGCATTCATCAATGTTACCGCGTCGTTCACAATATGCTGGACGATACTCACGTTCGTTTGATTCGAAAAATGAAAGACCAGATCGAGGTCAAATGTGGGATTCAGATCGCTGTTGAACTTAAAGGTCAGCGCACGACTCCAGAACTCCGTGAGGCAGTGGGAACCCCTCCCGGTGCTCGGGTTCACTTCTGCCGCGGAGGCCACGAAAACCGGCACAAGAATGGACTGAAAGGCGGCATTTCTTGGGGTGATCTTTACTGTGAGCATTGCGGCAGCCGACCTTTGAATGCCGACTACCTGTCGGGCAAAGGACCAGAAATTTGCGTCAATACACGTGGTCCTCGGGATCGGCGCCGAGCCCTCCGGCTCAGCCCAGACGGAGACGTAGTAGCAACCATCGCTGGGAAGGTTGCCGGTTTTTTCCTCCTTCAGGATATCCGAGATTGTCTTGGGGCCTTTTGGAAATTCTTTCTCCGGAGGCGGAGTGCCCTTTTTTTGCTTATCCCATGCATGTAGCCTCTTTGGAATTCGGGCTATCAGGATTCATCCCCATAAGCAGAAACATGCCCCGAAAGTCCTATGAACGTGGGCTGTAAATAGGCGCGTCAGAAGCCCTCTGGGCTGCGCTGTTTAAGGATATGGCCATTAAGTTCTCTGAAATGGAGTCGCAGTAGAGATTTGTCTGATGGTTGGAAACTGCGTTGTCCCTGCCGAAAGGGTTTCTTCTTTTAGGTTTTTAGCTCTCTCAGTAGGTTACGCGAAGGGTTTAATCAAAATACTCTGCAATTTACACGCCAGCTTCTGTCGTTCATAGGAGCAAATAGGAGTAAAAAATTGCCCTCCTTTTTCCTCAAGAGCTTGATGGGGTTGTGCCTCGTGAGCAGGGAAGGGGGTGCCGTCGCCCGCTCCATGGAGCGAACTAAGCGCTCCAAAATGCACCTGGACCTGTGCACTCCTGCACGGTTTTCTGTGCTGTACGGACCGAGTTCAAAAGTTCACCAGCTCCGCCCAGTCGTAAATCCGGCGGCAGGTGTCCTGCTGAGACTCCTCCATCCAGGTCTCGGGCAGGGGCGGCTTCTCCTTGCCCAGGTTCTCCCATTTGGCAAGCCCCAGAGGATTGTAGGGGAGCAAGGCACATCTCCGGACCCCCTTGTCTCTAAGAAAAGATGAAAAGCCTTCCAAGTTCTCTTCCGAAGTCGTGAAACCGGGAATGAGGGGAATGCGGGGGATCATCTGGACAGGCGCGTCCAGCAGTCGGGTGAAATTCCGGAGGATCCTTTCATTGTCGCAGCCCGTCCACCTGAGATGCTCATGGCTGTCCATGACCTTGAGGTCATAGAGGATGAGATCCAGCCACGGGAGCATCTCTTCCTTGAACGC
>JALOPA010000469.1 GCA_025454125.1 Thermodesulfobacteriota bacterium | reverse complement strand
CTCTCACGGCGCTTACGGTCTTGAGCAGCTGCGTCAGCCCTTCAAGGGCATAGTATTCGCATTGAAGCGGAACCAGCACGGCATCAGAAGCGGTCAAGGCATTGACGGTGAGAAAACCAAGAGACGGCGGGCAGTCCAGGAAAATGTAGTCGAAGCGTTCCCGGAGAGGATTCAGCCTCTTTTTCAGCAAGAACTCCCGTTCCTCTGCTGAGGCCATCTCGACTTCCGCTCCGATGAGGTTCCCGTTGGCTCCTATAATCTGCAATCCAGAGAGCCCTGTTGGAAGAATCACTTCTGTGTCCGCCGCAGAGCCGAGAATAAACTCATATAGTCCTTTTTCAAGGGATTTCCGCTCGATACCTAAACCGGTCGTCGCATTGCCTTGAGGGTCGCAGTCCACTAGAAGACACGTTTTCTCAGCTACTGCAATAGAAGCGCAAAGATTCACGGCTGTGGTTGTCTTGCCCACTCCGCCTTTTTGATTTGCAATGGAAACAATCGATCCCATGGAAGCTCCTTCAATTCCCTGGGGAGAGCCGTTCACTCAAGGCCGTCAAGTTTCGAAAGATTTCAAGCTGGGAATGCAGATATCACAACTTGAAGAAACATGAAAAGAAAATTAATGTTTCACGTGAAACATTAAGTGTTTTCTTTATTCTTATCAGTATGTTGCATTGCTTTGTTGGACATTCTTGGGCAGGATTTGTTCCAGGTCCGTTCAATCATTCTGCAAGTGTTGTGGCCACAGGCAATGAAACAATATAAAATAATTTCAATATATTAAGTCCAACAACCCATACGCCGCCGGTCCCATGTCACCGCTTGGGGGATGAATGCTTTCCACGCTCCATGCAAAGCGCAATCAACCGGTCCACGAGCTGAGGAAAACCCATTCCCGCTGTCCTGGCGGCAAGAGGGACGAGGCTTGTCTCCGTCATTCCCGGGATCGTGTTGGTTTCGAGCACATACACCTTGCCTTCACAAAGAATCATGTCTGTCCGGCTCCAGTCCCGGCACTGGAGTGCCCGGTGCGCTCGCATGGCGCACGCCTGGACCTCTTCGGTTTGAGCCCGAGAAATTCGCGCAGGGCAGATTTCGTTCGTGGCGCCTGGAGTGTATTTCGCCTGGTAATCAAAAAAAGAGTATTTCGGGTTGGGGATGATTTCGATAACAGGAAGAGCCTCAAGGGACTTGTTCCCCAGCACGCAGCAGGTCAACTCCTTGCCGCTGAGGAAACGCTCGACCAGGACTTCCTCATCATGGCGAAATGCGGCCTTGATCCCCTTGAGCATCGCGTCCTTGGAGTGACAAATCGTCACTCCAATGCTCGATCCCTCTGAAGCAGGCTTCACAACCGTGGAGGTGCCGATGCGCTCTGCAATGTGATCCAATGAATAGGGCTCTCCCTTGTAAAGAAGAACGTCGTCCGCGACAAGGAGGCGTTCCGCCCTGTAGACGCTCTTGGCCACCCTTTTGTTCATGGCCATCGCGCTGCCCAGAATTCCCGAGCCGACATAAGAGATGCCCAGCAGATCCAGGAGTCCTTGCATGGACCCGTCTTCTCCATACCGACCGTGGAGAAGGATCAAGGCCAGATCCGTGTTTGCCCCGCTCTCCATAAGCAGGGCAAGATCGTCACGAGGATCGTAGCGCTTCACCTCGTACTTCCGGGGATCGAGCGCCTTTTCCACCGCGTCCCCGCTTTTCATGGAAATTTCCCGTTCCCCGGATATGCCCCCTGCAATCAGCGCGACCCTTAAGCGTTTCACGTCACCTTGTTCCTTCTCGAATGGGATTCCTCAGAGTACCTGCGATCATAGCTGCCTTGACCGACCAGAACAAGGAGATTTTTTCTTTCCCCGCGAAGTCGGACCCCTGCGGCATGGAGACCCTTGCCCTGCAAGGCTTCATGGGGAGTGCCGTGAAAAGAAGAGAAAAAATCAAATGAGAAGAAACAAAAACGCTTGAAAAAGAGCGTAAGAACAAGAAAACTGAAGATCTGGATTTGTGGATAGAGTTATACACTTCGTGGGATTACGGTCAAACCTTCTGATATCAAAAGAAAATCTGATGGACATCTCTTTGTCGCACCCCTCTTGGGGTTAGCGCCGCCATAATATTTCAAACAGCAAATTCAAACGGTTATGTCCTGTCGATAAGACATGAACGGCTAACTTGCTCTCCCGCTTCATTACCTTTGACAGCCTCCGGAGGGTTCGATAGAAGGCACGCGAACGTGGAAGCATCGTTGGAGCAAATGCTTTCTTTTTTTTCTGAGGCGGCAATGACGGACATTTGGGAAGAGATCAAGGGCCAGATCAGGAGCGCGATCCCGGAGAAAAGCTTTTCTTTGTGGATCAGCCCCCTCACCCTCCTGGAGCATAGCCAGGACGCCCTGGTGCTGGGATGTCCCAACAAGTTCTCCCTCAACTGGGTCACGGAGAACTATATCCCCCTCTTCCAGGAAAACCTCGCCCGCATCGGAGAAAGAAACTGCAAGCTGGCTCTGAAAGTGGTTAGCCCCTCGGCAGCACCGCTTCCTGCTCTGGTTCAGGATCCGAGGCAGCTTACCCTGCCTAACATCCCGAGCAACGGTAACGGCGGGCCCAGGCCCCTCAACCGGGACTTCACCTTTGATCGCTTCGTGGTGGGACGATGCAACGAATTCGCCTATGCAGCCTCCAAGGCTCTGGCGATAGAGGGCCAGTTCTCCTGCTCTTCCCTTTTCATCGTCGCCAAAACCGGGCTCGGCAAGAGCCACCTCTCTCAAGCCACGGCCCACGCGCTCCTGGAAAGCAACCCCGGAATCAAGGTCATCTACATTACCGCTGAAGACTTCATAAATGAAATGATCTTTGCCCTCAAGAACCACCGGATCGATGAATTCAAGAACAAATACCGCCGATCCTGCGATGTGCTCCTCCTGGAGGAGATCCATTTTCTGAGCGGCAAGGAAAAGACGCAGCTCGAGCTGGGATACACGCTGGATGCCCTGTCCAATGATCGCAAGAGAATCATCTTCACCAGCTCCCTCCTCCCCAAGGACATCCCCCATTTGACCAGGGAACTGGCCTCGCGTCTGACCTCCGGAATCATCACCACCCTGGACAAGCCGGACTATGAGACCCGGGTCAAGATCATTGAGAGAAAATCCTCCGAGCAGGGCCTGGCTCTGCCTCAAGAGATCTTTCACCTTCTCGCAAGAGATCTCACCGGAGATATTCGCCAGATGGAAAGCGCTCTGCGCTGCCTGAAGGCGAAAGCCGATCTCATGAAGGCCAGAATCGACCCGGAGCTGGCAAAGGAAATCCTCCTGTGCCACATGCCCACGCAGAAACTTCTGACCCTGGACGATGTGAAGGCCACGGTGTGCCAGTACTTCAAGATCGATTCGGCCCTGCTCTGCTCTAAGTCCAGGAAGAAGATCCACGCGTTCCCACGCAATGTCTACGTTTACCTCTGCCGGCAACACACGGACAGAACCGTGGAGGAAATCGGCCGGTCCCTGAGCCGAAATCACTCGACGGTCCTTTATGCTTCAGAGGTCATTGAACACAAAATGAAGGTGGACAAGCGGGTCAAGAACCAGATAGAGTTCCTCAGCACCAAACTCAAAGAA
>JALOPA010000468.1 GCA_025454125.1 Thermodesulfobacteriota bacterium | reverse complement strand
CCTGTGCCAACTGCCACAAGAACTGCCCGTCCGGTGTCAATGTCCCCGAAATCATCAAAGAGGTGAGAAAAGACCTGGTCCACATCGGCTCCTGCCATCCCGCCTTCAAGGGCATGAACGACGTGCTTGAGAAGAACACCAATATCTACGCCGAAGAAAAAGGGCCTGATTTCGGGAGGGCGAAGAACCGGAAGGCAGAGCATGTCTTTTTTGTCGGGTGCGTCGGAGCCTATCGCGAAGATGAATCCACGGAAGCGACCCTGGATCTCCTGGATCGAATCGGCGTGAATTACACCCTGATTGACGAAGTCTGCTGCAGTGGGGTTCTCGAAGACGTGGGCTACCAGCTGAATGAGCGCCTGGCCCAGAAGAACATCGAGCTGATCCTGGCCCCGGGCGCGAAGACCGTGGTGACCGGCTGCCCCTATTGCTCCCGAACCTTCAACAACAAGCCTCAGTACCAGGAGCTGAAAGACAGGGGAGTCAAGGTCATCCATGTATCCCAACTGTTGAAAGACTTTGATCTGGGGGTTCAGACGACCAAGAAGGTGACTTACCACGACCCCTGCGATCTCGGCCGGCACTGCAACATCTATGAGGAGCCCAGGGAAACGATCCGGAAGATCGCACCGGGCTTTGTCGAACTGCCGCACAACCGGGTCGACGCGCTCTGCTGCGGGGCAGGGGGCGGGGTTCGGGGCGCGTTCCCGAAAAACTCGCTTGCCATGGCACGGCGCAGGTTGCAGGAAGCGGAGGACATGGGCGCGGAGGTGGTTCTCACGGAGTGCAATTCCTGCGTGCACAACCTGACCAACGCGAAACTGAGAAAACAGAAGTTCAGGATTTGCACCACCACCCAGTTCCTCAACGAACTGATGGAAGGGAAGGGAAAATAACACGATTGAGAAAAACATGCTGGATTCCCGCCTGCGCGGGAATGACGGAAGGGGACGCGGGAATGACGGAAGGGGACATGGGAATGACTAAATCTGCCAGGGAAGAAGATAAACGAAACTGAGTCCTTTCTGTCATACCCGCGAAGGCGGGTATCCAGATTCTTAGGAATGGATAAACAGTTCTACGTATACATCTTGGCAAGCAAGCGCAGTGGGACCCTCTATGTTGGAGTCACCTCTGACCTGATAAAACGCGTATGGGAGCACAAGAATAAGCTGGTCAAAGGGTTCACTGAAAAGTATGGGGTTGATAAACTTGTTTTTTACGAAGTGTATACTGACGCCGAGAATGCCATTTTGAGAGAAAAGCAAATTAAGAAGTGGAATAGAGCTTGGAAATTGCGTCTAATTGAAGAAAAAAATCCACAGTGGAACGACTTGTTCGATGTGATTAAAACGTAAACTGGATTCCCGCCTTCGCGGGAATGACGAAAAAGAAGGCGGGAATGACGAAAGAGAATACGGGAATGACAACAAATAATACAGGCCGGACAACAGAGAACGGCTGAACGGCTACAGTGTAAAAAAGGGTTGTCATTCCCGCGAAGGCGGGAATCCAGTGCAGAAAGGCTTGAATAAGAAGATCTAAAATCCGTTTTAATAAATATCCAAGTCAACAACCAAGGAGGTAGCCCCATGGACATTCAAGGGTACAACATGCCGGATGAGCTTTACTACGAAGAGAACCATTTCTGGATCAGAGAGGAAGGAGACCTCCTCGTGATGGGCATGGATGACTTTGCCCAGAAACTGGCCGGAGAGATCGTCTATGTCCAGTTGCCGGAAGAAGGCAAAGAGCTTTCGGTAGGTAAGAAATTCGCGAAGATCGAATCAGGCAAATGGCTGGGCAAAGCCTTTGCGCCTGTGAACGGTGAACTGGCTGCGGTCAACGAAGAGCTGGAAACCAATCCCGGGCTGATCAATCAGGACTGCTACGGAAAGGGATGGATGTACAAGATCAAGCCGCAGGATAAGGCTGAAATCAGTAAACTCATCCACGGTCCTGACGCGGTGACGAAATGGATTCTGGCGGATATTGAAAAATATAAGAAGTAACGAGTGACGAGTAACGAGTGACGAGTGCGCCAGAGGCGCATAAATGACAAGTGACCAGTGATCAGTCATCGGTGATCGGTGAACGGTCAACGGTGAACGCCTCGACAGGACCGGAGGCCTTTCCCAGGAAGAATCATGGCGAACCAAGATTACACGGTTAGACAGCTCCTTGAACTTGAGGCCTGCACCAATTGCCGGTACTGCGCGGAAGTCTGCCCTGCTGTCAACGCCTCTCAGGAAGGCAAGCTCTCTGCCCTCTACCGCATGAAGGGGCTGAAGCAGATCCTGAAGGGCCGGACCTCCCTCCTCCACAAACTTCTGGGCAAGAAAGAGCTCTCCCCCGAAGAGTGGAAAGCCTACAGCGAGACCGTTTACCGCTGCACCCTCTGCGGCAACTGCCAGGAGGTCTGCCCGGTCGGTATTCACCTGAAAGACCTCTGGCTATCCCTCCGGCAGGACCTTTTCCATTCCAAGTACCATGCCGACAAGGTGGAGAAGATCCGCGACAATCTCGAAGAAAGTCATAACGTTTTTGCCGAGGACAATGAGGAGCGTGCCGACTGGGTCGAGGATGTGAGCGATGCCCCGGACCACGGGTTCCTGAAGGACAAAGCCGAGGTGGTCTACTTCACCGGCTGCGTGGCCGCCTATTTCCCTCTGGCCCAAAAGATTCCTGTGGCCTTGGCGGAGATCTTGGAGGCGAGCGGGGTGGACTTCACGCTCCTGGGGGAGGAGGAATGGTGCTGCGGGTTCCCGCTCTTGGGAGCGGGCCTGAAGGACATGCTGGAGCCGCTCGTGAAACACAATCTCGAAGCGGTTCGCAAGAAAGGGGCGAAAAAGGCCGTGTTTGCATGCCCGTCCTGTTATCAGATGTGGAAAGAGCATTATCCGGATGGACTGGAAATCGCCCATGCTTCCGAGTTTCTCATGGACCTGGTGAAAAACGGGAGGGTGCCTTTCAAAACCCTGGATCTGACCGTGACCTACCACGACCCCTGCGATCTCGGCAGAGGGGCGAGGGTGTTCGAAGCGCCGCGAGAGGTCATCCGATCCATCCCAGGAGTTCGCCTGGTGGAACTGCCCCGAAACCGAGAGAACTGCCAGTGCTGCGGAGGGGGTGGGAATCTGGAGATGATGGACCCCAAGCTCTCCTCGGAGATTGCAAAGAGAAAAATCGAAGAGGCCCTGGGCACAGGCGCCAAAGCCATTGTCACGTCCTGCCAGCAGTGCGTCAGAACCATGACCACCTTTGCGAAAAGGAACAAGGTGCCCATCGACGTGATGGACATCACCCAATTGGTGCGCAAGGCGCTGAAGCGATAACGGTACACGGTGCAAGGTGCAAGGTACACGGAAAATCAGAAAAGGGGAAATGGGTTTACCTTGCACCTTGTACCATGTACCGTGCACCGGCCTGAATCAAAGATATTACTGATAGAACCAGAGAGAGGTGTAAATAACCGATCATGCGTCTCTACAACCTCGGCAAAGTGCCCTGGCAAGAATCACAGCTTATCTATCACGCTCTTGCGGAGATGGGATGGGAGGCTCTCTCCCTCGTTTCCCCGGCGACCCCTTACGTGTGCATCGGGTTTCATCAGGATGTCG
>JALOPA010000467.1 GCA_025454125.1 Thermodesulfobacteriota bacterium | reverse complement strand
GAACGGGGAAGAGGGAAGCGGTGAGGGCGGCAAGGAGAAAGGGAGGAATGAAGTAAAAGCTGAAGTTGGGATAGCCGCAGAAATTCCCCAAGTCCCACCCGGTCAAACGGCCCTCGGGGAGAAGAACCTGGGTCATGTAATCCGCTATCCCGTGCCAGCTCGCCGCGTCCCCTCCGATGACGATGGTGTCGAGGAAGAGATACCGTACATCCAAGAAGACCATCATGAACACTTCGATGGCTAAGAGGACAAGGAGATCGAAGAGGGTGCCGGAGTAACGGCGCTTCGAATTCATTGCAAAAGGGTTCACCTGATTGAGGGGCACAAGCGGAGACTTGAGCGAATTCCATACCGTTCGTGCTGAGGTATCGAAGCACGAACGGACTGCACGGAGGGGTTCATCATTCGCCCTTCCATACCTCAGGGCGAACGGTCGCTTATCCTATGGGGCCTGCGTTTGCCGGTTAAGTTGGCTCCTACGATATTGAGGGGCGGGTGTAGGGGCGGGTTTATGCCAGTGAAGTGTCTCGGCTATACCGTTACAGGGGTGTCATTTCGAGCGAATGCGAGAAATCTTGCGTTGGTCACGGTCTATTAAGATCTCTCCCTTCGGTCGAGATGACAAGCTTTCGTTGAGACACTACACTAGCGCATTAGATATGCTGTTCCGTGCACCGTGCACCGTGTCCCTTGTACCGTCTGTACATCTTCATCACCTCCCAGAACATCATGGGCGCATCCAAACTGAGCCGCACCTTGGAATGATGCCTCTCCACAAGGCTCACGGGGACCTTGCAGAGCCTGAGGTTCCAGGTCCTCGCAAGAAGGAACAGCTCCACGTCAAAGGCGTATCCTTTGAGGGACGATAGAGGAAAGATCTTTTCGGCGGCCTCTGCCGTGAAGCCCTTGAACCCGCACTGGGTGTCTTTGACGTCCACCTTCAGCATGAAGCGGACAAGGGCGGAGAAGCCCTTGCTCGTCATTTCTCTGAAAAAGCTTTGGCCGGACTGGTCGAAAGATTCAGGGAGATCTCTTGCCCCCACGACCCCGTGGCATGGACCCGAATGAAAAACACTCATGGCTTCCACGAAGGCGCTGAGGTCATAGGGCAGATCCGCATCGGTGAAGAAGCGGTAGTCCCCTCGGGCGGCCAGCATCCCGGTTCGGACCGCCGCCCCCTTGCCCTGATTGGATTCGAGAAGGATGGTTCTGAAAAAGGGGATGGTCAGGCTCTCGACGATCGCCCGGGTTTTGTCCTTGCTCCCGTCGTTTACAAAAACGATCTCATACCGGTCGAAGTGAGCTTCGCAAAAAGCGCTCAGAGCCGTGAGGCTCCGGGCAATTCGTTTTTCCTCGTTGTACCCGGGAATGATGATGGATATGAAATCAGACAGCTTGGACATGAGTCAACAGACAGGAAAAGACGTTACCACGAAAGCACGAAAGGGGAGAAAAATCAAACGTCCTCACGCTCGCTTCGCTAGAGACGCAGAGAGCGCAGAGAGTTCTCAAGCGTCCTGAGCGAACTCTTTCCTCCGTGTACTCCGTGTCTCGAACGACCCCGAGCCGGTTGAGGGGGAGTGGGTGGTGAAAGCTTTACGTGTCGGTGTGAGTCTGTGGCTGATGAAAGGGGTTCTCTTCTTCCTCTGCGACTCGAGTCCCGCGCTTAGCGGGACGGGCGAGAGAGGGTGGCTTTACTCTCCGAGGATGCGGTTCACGAATTCCTGGTCCGGGTAGTGGACCCAGATGTTCTTGATGATCTGGTCTTTCATTCTCGTGCGATCCGCGCCGGTTTCCACAGACAGGTTCCTGAGGTAATGCCACCCGGCCTTGGCAATGGCTGTTTCCCAGAGGGGATTCCCGGGATAGACGGTTTTGGAGCGCATGAGCCAGTAGTCCCCCATCAGGATGTGGAGGTAGGGGTTGTTGGTGCCCGCGAAGTAAGCCGCTCTTTCCATGGAAAGATCGGATGCGGGCATCCAGCGTTTTCTTGAATCCGCCTCATTCCACCGAGGGGTGTACTCCCATGCCAGCCGGAGATGGTACTCCGCGTGCAGAGGATTGAGACTCACGGCATTTTCGAGAGCCTCGATGATTTCGCCTTGAAGCGCGTTGCGATCCTGATCGCTCCATTCTGCGTCTTTGAACTTGACCGCCCGGCGCTCTCTCAAACGCAGGGCCGCCTCCCACCAGTACTTGGCTTCACCGGGATCCCATGCCGCCGCCCGCTCGACCTGTTCCAGCAACAGAAGAGGGTCGGCCTTGGAGCCGGCCCCGGCCGCCGCCCGGAAACGGTCTTCCGCCATGAAATGGCTGCCGGCCCGCACCCCGCTCCAGAGAACGGCCAGGAGAAGTGGAGCCACCAAGAGAAGGCCTTTGACCCGCATGGGGAGCACGTGGAAGCGAAGGACGCTTTTTTCGTAGGCATGGTGCCGCTCGAGGTGAAGCCCGCTGAAGCCGATGGCCATGACCGCAAGGATCATCAGGACATTGGTCATGTAGTGGAGGTTGAAGTCGGAATAGGAGTGAATCGCGATGGCGGTCATCGCCGCAAGGGGGGCGACCCCCAGAGTCACGGCAAAGGGATCATGGCGCTTTGCCCAGAGCCGGCCGATTTGGAACAGGTAATAGAGGAGCCCGAGGCCCAGGATGAAAAAACCGACGACCCCGGCTTCAGCAAGAAACTGGACGTAATCGTTGTGAGCGTGGTCGATGAGGGTCTTGGTGTCTTCGGGCGCCTGGAACTTTGGATAGGCGTAGCGGAAATTGCCGACGCCCACGCCCGCAAGGGTAAACTCTTGAAAGAGTTGAAAGGCCCTTTGGGCATACCGTGCCCTGACTTCGAAACTGGCATCAAAGGTGCGGAATCGTTCAAGAGGCTGCTCCACCCCCATACGAAGAGCGTAGGCCGAGGTGAGGAGAAAGAGGAGCAGGACAAGGAGCCCTTTGGCCCGATGGCCCTGTCGGAAAACAAAGAGAAGGCCCATGCAGAGGAGGCCGCCGGCAGCTCCAAGCATTGCTCCCCGTGAGGCGGAGAAAAGAAGGCCCAATCCCATGAGCACGGCGGAAAAGAGCACCAGGACCCTTTTGTTGAACCGCGCCTCCCCTTTCAAAAGCCCTGCAAGCCTTGCCCGCAGAGGGGAGCGCCGGGCAAAGGAGGAAGCGGTCTTCTTTCTGCGCTCGGTGAGGGCGCCGGCGTAAACCGTGGCGAGCATGAGGGTGATTTCCATGAGACCGGCAAAGTGGTTGCGATTGACATAGGTGCCGGTCGCATCCCCTCGATAGAAGAGTTTCTTGACCCACCAGATGTGCTCGTTTCCCGAGAAGGTCTGGATCATTCCGTAAAGGGCTTCGAAAGACCCCAGAAGCAGAATGCAGAGGACTGCGGTTCGGATTCGGTTTGTGCTGGTGAGCATCTGCGCCAGGCCCACGAAGAAGAGCGCATAAACGGTCAAGCGCACGATGGACAGCCGCACAGGATGGACATAGGAGGCTAGGCTGAACCACGGTCCGATGGGCTCGCCGGAGATCACGACCAGTGAAGCAGGAAGAGACTTCTCTCCTATGACCCAGGCTTCAGGGGAGAGGAATCTCAGCACAGAGGGCGGCAGCGGAAGGATCTGAAAGACGAGGAAGAGGAG
>JALOPA010000466.1 GCA_025454125.1 Thermodesulfobacteriota bacterium | reverse complement strand
CGACGAAGGAGATTTGATTTAGTCCATGGCCATTGGTCCATTCCACAGGGGTTCACAGCGCTTCTCCTAAAAAAGCTGTTTCATATTCCCTGTGTCCTCTCTCTTCATGGCTCGGACGTTTACGGGTTGGGCGCCCCTCTGCTCAGGGCTTTGAACTCGAAAGTGATCCTTGGGGCTGACGCGTGTGTTGCGAACAGTATGGCTACGGCGAACAGAGCCCACAGGATTTCAGGGAGGAAAGACGTGCAGATTATTCCCATGGGCGTGGACACTGGTTTTTTCTCGAACTCGGCGGACCGGTTGACGAGAGAGCACCTTAAGACAGGACAAGATAAGATCATTCTCTATGCCGGCCGGCTCATTGATGTGAAGGGCGTGGAATACCTGATCCAGGCCTTTCCAGCAGTCCTGGAAAAGCAATCGCACGCCAAACTCCTCATCGTGGGTTCGGGCCCTCGAAAGGGTGACCTCATGAGCCTTTCGGAAAAACTCCATCTCCAAGAAAAGGTGCTCTTTCAAGATGCTGTTTCCCAGGAGGAGCTCGTGGGCTACTATTCCATGGCGGACGTGTTTGTCCTTCCCTCGGTGATGACGGACGAAGGCGAGACAGAGGGATTGGGCGTCGTCCTTCTTGAGGCCATGGCCTGCGGGGTCCCGGTGATCGGAACCAAGGTCGGCGGAATACCGGACATCATCAAAGACGGGGAGACAGGACTGCTCGCCCTTGAAAAGAACCCGGGTGACCTTGCTGGAAAAATCTGTGCCCTGTTGAGTGATGAAGTTCTGAGAAAGAAGATCATGGGGAAAGCGTCAGCCTTTGTTAGGGAGGAGTTCTCCTGGGCCGTCATTGCAGAGCACTATGCGGGGCTTTACAGCAGGCTCGACCGAAACCTTCCCTCAGCGCACGGGGTGGAGTAAGCATTTGCTTCGTTCGTATTTTTCGAGATTATATCAGCGAACTATGGAGGTCTCTTACGGCTTGGCATTCAGAGAGATCGCGGTCGCTCTCGCCGACGGCGGCCGCTGCCTTGACTGTGGGGCGGATGACGGCAGTTCGTTCGAAACAATCCACAAGTCCACCCAATTGGATAAGACAAGATACTACGGCATCGAATGGAATGGAGCCTCTGTGCTCCAGGCCCGGAGGAAGGGTCTGAACGTCGTTCAGGGCGATCTGAACAGTGCCCTGCCGTTTTCGGATGACCACTTTCGATGTGTTTTTGGGCTTTCTTCGCTTGAGAACCTGCTCAATGGTTGTGCGTTTATGAAAGAGTGTCGTCGGGTATTGGAAAAGGCTGGAAAGCTGGTTGTGCTGACTCCCAACATCAGTACCTTCTTTACGGTGGCCCTGTTGTTGATCGGAAAAATGCCCTCCAGCGGACCTCATCCGGACTCAAACGCGCTTTTGGATAAAAAGGAGCGTCTCAAAGTCGACAACGACAGTCCCCTTCCTGACGCGGAGTTGGAAAAGCCTGCCCATCGCCATCTGGTGGTCTTCAGCTACAGGGTATTGCGACAGTACCTTGTCATGATCGGTTTCACCCATGTGCAGGGATACGGCTTCGGGCTTTATCCTTTCCCTGGGTTCATGCAGCCTGTGCTGGAGAGAATCGATCCCTATCACTGTCATCAGATGGTCTTTGTGGCCACCAAGTGGCTGCTGAATGAAGTCCAAAGCAAAATGCGCGCTGCACGAGTGGCGTAGACGCACCTGCCCGCCATCAAAGGGCTTTGCGATTACGGCGGGAGGGCGGTCCGGCATGCGGAGACAGGAGTGCCTGCTCGAAAACCAGGCAGGAGTGCTCCCACGTGTTTTCATGACCGTAATCGATGTGGTCCAGGGTCAGGACAAATTGAATCTTATCCGCGAGATCTGCAGAGTCTGCAGGCCTTGCAAGAAATGCCTCCCTGTCTTCCAATATCCATCGTGCTGGTGCGGTGTCCGTGGCCACAACAGGGATGCGGCTTCTCATGGCTTCGTACAGCTTGACCGGGTAGCTGAATTTCCCGAAATCAGAGAGCTGATTCAACACGATGAGGACATCCAGGCTGTTGAGCAGGAACGGCATGTCTTCGTCCGGCAAATAGCCCAGCCATCGGACACCGGAAGGAATGGACATCCCCCTTTGTCTGTGACCCGTGAGGACCATCTCGAACTGGGGGTGTTCGGACTTGAGCCTGTCGTAGGCCCGAAAGAGAAGGTCGATGCCTCGGCCGGAATGGACGGCGCCGCAGGTGCCGATAATTTTTGCCTGGGTTGGAAGGCCGAGCTTGCGGCGGCATTCCAGCCTGTCCAACGGTTTGAAATGAGGATCGGCGGCCATGGGAACCGTCCGGGCCTTCCGGTCCCGCCTGCCTGAAGCCATGAATTCCGCCAGGTGGGGGCCTGCGGCCGTCAGCAGAGTAGCCTTGCTGATGGCTTTCCGCCAAAGCAGGTGCAATGGCTTGAGCCAAGGGATGTAGCTCTCGTAATTGTCATAGGCGTCGATCACGGAGCCGATGCCGTGCCTTTTGCCAAGCCATGCGGCGAGGATCCCGTAGTAGGTGTCGGAGAACCCGACGATCCAGTCCGGTTTGAAATCTCGTATCACGTTTTCCGCCCGTCGAATATAGGCAAAAGGCCCGGATGGGAAAACGGATTCCATGATCCATTTCATGCCGTATCGGGTAGCAGCCGATGGGACCTCCTTCCTGTAGCTCAGCAACAGGAGGGCCACGTCATGCCCTCTTTCGGACAGGATGCGAGGAATGTGGAAGAAGCGACCGTAAGGTCGGGTGAATAGATCTTTGCCCTGAGGCCGGCGCTTGCTGAGAAAGAGGATTTTCATGTTCTTCTGGGTTTGCCCGCCAAGACGCTTTCCAGGATCTCCCGGAGCTTTTGGTTGAAGTGAGACTGGTTCCACCGGGAAGATCGCGTCAGACCTCGCGAGGAAAGTTCCCTGCAGAGACTGTCGTCCGTCCAGAGCCGTTTCATGGCCTCGGCAATCTGTCCGACGGAGCCGGGATCAAAGTAAAGTGCCGCCTCTCCGAGCTGCTCGGGCATTCCGTAAATGCGGGACGCCGCCACAGGGCAGCCCAAAGCCATCGCCTCGAGCGGCGGGATATTGGTGGGCCCGTAATAGGTCGGCATCAGGAGCGCCCTCGCTCTGCGATAGAGTTCAGGCATATCGATATCGGGAACATAGCCAAGGAAATGAACCTTGCTCGTGAGGTGAAGGCGGTGGACCAGTTCCATGGTGGAAAGGTACCCGTTCTTCTTAGAACCCACAAAGACGAAACACAGGTCCGGGATCTTGAACAGGCTGCAGCAAGGCTTCAAGAACAAGCCCGTGAATTGAAAATGAAGGCCCGCACTTTGACAGGTCCGGCACAACAAAAGGCATTAGAAGACGCAGCCTATCTCGAAGCACATGCATATGCCTATTTAAACCAAGCGCGTAGCATGGGGGATAGAACATCACAACAACCCCTAGATGTTCCAGTATTGCCTCCACGCAGACCCCTGGCCCCAGAAGGACTGCAATCGTCCGTCGGCGCTATAGGCCTCGATCCGGTGCTTTCCGCCGTTCGCCACGTACAGGAGCCCCTCGGGGCTCACGGCGACATCGAAGTAGGGACTGGGGACGAAGAAGAGCGCCGCCTCAT
>JALOPA010000465.1 GCA_025454125.1 Thermodesulfobacteriota bacterium | reverse complement strand
TTCGGTGGCATGGAGATCCCAACTCTTGCCGAAAATGGTGATTGTTTCGAGTTCTGTTTTGAGGAGGGCTTGAATGCTTGGATCGTCTTCAGGTCGGGTTTGGCTGCGGCAGGTGCTCCCAAAGGCTGTGAGGCGGGTGTTTTTGAAGGAGGTTTTCCTGGCCATTTCGAAGAACCGTGCGTCCTTCGGATTGGAGCCCGGCCATCCTCCTTCTCGGCAGACAGGGTCACTTCTTCACCCTGGCTTCCGTCCCTCAGCGTTGTGTCATAAAGCGTGATCTGTTTTCCCATGACTTTATCTCCAAAAAAAAACCGTTATCAGGAGGGCCTGATAACGGTTTTTGTAAGGGCTAATTTTACATCATTTCGTCATCACCAGGCCCGGTCGTTTCAGATAAACGACCCCAACGAGTAGCAATAGGGATAGGAGTGTCCCTATTGCGGTGGTAATGGCGATGATGTTGCTAACGAGAAACATGGTGTTCTTAAACCTATCTCCTCAGTGTGAAATAGTAGATTAATCGCCCCCCCACACCCTGTCAAGCTTTTTCTTTATCACCCATACGATTTCACCACACGGAGGACACAGAGAAGATTTTCTGTTCGTCGGGAGCTACCGACAAACAGAAAGATTCTGCCCAAAGAAACGTGCTGATTTCTCTATCGCGTACATATCGTTAGCATACAGGACCTTTGTTCACATCGAGACGCGCCTACACGCTCGGCTATTCGAGGGCTATTTTCGCCTATCGGCATCTCCCGATAGGCGAAAAATAACAATACCCCTCTGAGACCTCTGTGTCTCTGTGGTGAGAGCGCTTTTGTCTTCAATAGACCTCGATCCCTTGTACTGTGCCGCCACCAAACTCCGCCATGGTCTCCGCCGCCACGGTCAACCCGTCTTTCAGGTGGACTGAATCGATCCCCGGCACCGCATAGGCGTAGAAGAATACGCTTTTTGTCTCCTCTTTGACACGCGTCTTCTCATCCGCTCCCTGGCAGAGGATGCACACGATATCCTTCTCATCTCTCAGCACGATCTCCCCTTCTTTGGTCACGAAGTCTCTCTGGCCCATGCCTTTGGAGATCTCACCCGCTTTGGCCACGTCCAGCGTGAGCTTGCCTTCGAAGCGATCATAGTCGGTAACAGCCACGAGGATGCCCGCGCACATCTCCGCCATGAAATGGGCATCCACCATGAGGTTGTACTGGGGGAACCCGCTGTTGACGGTTCTCTTGAGATGCTTGGGCAGAGGGCACTCGAATCCGAAGCTCTGGAAGAAAGTGTCGTAGGTATTGATCCGTGCCGTGATCTCCGCAAGCGTCTCCCTCTTTCGCATTTTGCGCAGAAGCTTTCTCTTGTACTGATCATAGGCCTGCTGATCGGTCACGGGCTTGCAGCCGCTGATCAGCGTAATTCCAAACCCCAGGCCCGGGTACTTGGCCTGATAGGCCGGTGATATCGAGAAATCATTCCATGCTTTCATGTGTTTCTCTTTCCCTATTCTTGATGCTTTCCCCAAAAGCTCGACTGACGGATTTTTCGTCATTCCCGCGCAGGCGGAAATCCAGCCCAGTCTTTCCTCACCACAGAGGCACTGAGAGCACAGAGAAGAGAGCTTTTGCCCATTCGCGGGAGCTACCGCGAATGGGCAAGGTTCTCGTCCGCCTCCGGCGGAGGTAACCCATCTCCGCATTATGCCAGTGATCCACGAAATATTTCCCCTCGCCGCTTAGCATTCTGTTGCCAAGCGCTTAGGCGGATTTATCGATAGCCTTCACAAGTCGGGTTCTTGTCCAAACGCCAGGAATAGCGGCGTGTGATAGCCCTTGGCAGGATCCCGAATCATACCTCTTCAGACGGAACATTTCGGTTTGTCGGTATCTCCCGACAAACCGAAAGAATTCTCTGTGTCCTCTGTGCCTCCGTGGTGAAAATTCGGCCCTTTCCCTTGGGGCTCACCTCATCAGTCTTCTGTCAAACTCAAACTTATCTACCCGTTTCAGGACCACCTTCTTCATATCAGAGTGCAGCGGATTGATCAAAATATTGTATTCCTGCTCCACTATAGCAGACGGCACTCTCAACAAAAGGGATTTTTTGGCCTTGGCCCAGTGGGTCCCCAGGTCAGCCACTGACCGCGGGGGTGGGTAATCGCGCCAGCCCCTGGGCAAGGATCCTCGGGGGACCTCTTCGGGAACAATTCTGTCGGGAATCTCGATCGTGGAAATCATCAGGCCCCTGGGGGCATTAGACAGGGAGACGTGCACCAGAAACTCCACCGTAGCCAAGGCTCGATTTTCTGAGGTATAGACAACGCCGGTTCCCTTGTGATTCCACCGCCCTCCATACAACTTCGCTCCGGTTCCTGAGAGGTCCTTGACCACATCCTTCTTGGCGATCCGATAAACGAGCATCAGGAAACGACCCCATGCTCGATGCGGCCCAGTTCATCGAGGACCATCTCCGCTCCGAACCTTGAGCTAAGCAGCGATGCCGGGGTCTTGTTGCCGAGAGCCGGGCTGTTCGACTTCATCCAGGTGACAAACCTGTCCCGGCTGCCGAACACGTTCGCACCCCTGAGCGCCACTTCCGTTATTTGGAGAATATGCTCGGAGACCGCTTGGTTGAAGCGGTGGTTGCGGTTGTATCTCTGGATCGTCCTCTGTGTCACAGGCAAAAGCTTGGCCATCTGGCTCAGGGAAAGATCGAGGTACTTGGCCAAGCGAAGCAGCCCATCCTTGTTCACGCCTTTCTCGCTGAGTTTCATCAGATCGATGCGCTCGGCTGTCCCACCTTGGAGGCTCTTCCTTCCTCCCAAAATGACAGCAACACTTGCAACGGACATGATGGAAACCTCCTTACGACATTTGTCGTCAATCTACTGCCATTTGTCGCACTTGTCAAGTTTTGAACTCACCGCAAAGAAGCGAAGAACGCAAAGAGGGATCGGACACAGACCCGACAGACGGCGGGCAAGCGCGCTGGTCTTTCCTCTCCTCAGCGCGCCAAAAGATCTTACCTTTTCTATCGTCTGAAATTCTGCTATTCTCTTTTTAAAGGAGAATACCTATGAAGGATGATCAATTGCTAGGTCGTATCGTACTGAACCCGAAGGTCATGGTTGGGAAACCTGTCATTCGAGGGACTCGTTTGACCGTGGATTTCATCCTGAATCTGCTCGCCCACGGAGCGACCGAAAAGGATATTCTTGATGAATACAGAGATCTTACTGAGGACGATATCCGCGCTTGCTTTCTTTTTGCAACCAAAGCCCTGAAAGAGACTGAGTTCATGCCCTTGGAAGCGGAGCCCATCTGATGAGGTTTCTAATTGATGAGTGCACCGGACCCGCTGTGGCCTCCTGGCTGCGGGATCACAATCATGATGTGTTCTCCGTATTCGACGAGGCTAGAGGCATGGATGACGATGCAATCATTGCAAAGGCTCTTCATGAAAATCGGATTCTAATCACCAATGACAAGGACTTCGGAGACAAGGTCTATCGAGATGGCCGCCTTCATAAGGGTGTGATCCTGCTTCGTCTAGAGGATGAAAGACCTTCTTCCAAAATGCGAATACTAACTCGCCTTCTTGAAAAATTTTCCAACAGAATACTTGATTCGTTTCTTGTCGTGACAGAAAGGCAAGTCCGATTTGCCAAGAAGTGACCAACTCGAAAGTCCCTCTCAATTTAGGGCACTTTGGCTGCGCTTGTCTGTCGGCTAGAAAAGAGCGTCCTACCAGTGGGGCTGGTTGCCTATGCGATGGCCCATCACCTCCAGGGTTTCACCACGACAAAGGCATCCGGATCCGTCTGACGGATCAAGCCTTTGAGCCGGCTCAGTTCGCGGAAGGTGATGACCGTATACAGGACGTGCTGATCTTTGCCTGTATATCCTCCCTCCCCTTTGAGGATGGTCACGCCTCTCTCAAGTTCTTTCATAATTTCCTGCGAGATTTCTTTCCATTGCGGCGAGATAACATAGACAGCTTTTCTTTGATTCAATCCCGTGACCACCAGATTGAGGATGTAAGAACTGATGTAGAGATAGATAAGCGTATAAAGAGCCATCTCGAGAGTGAAGAG
>JALOPA010000464.1 GCA_025454125.1 Thermodesulfobacteriota bacterium | reverse complement strand
CGGCAAAGGAGCCGAACTGGATACCGTTCTCAAAGAAGGGGATCAGGTGGGTTTGGCTCCTGCCACAGGCGGGATGTAAGTCACGAAGATCTTCCAACCCTTTGATCTCATCGAGAAAGAGCAGCCTCAGCCTTCCAGAGATTATGATCTGCCCCCGTGGGGTTCCTCTGCATAGAGGCGGCCGTTCTTGGTTTTCAGGAAGGCCTGAAGAGGGATCTCCTCTTGTTTGATGAATCCCCTGCCGGGCAGGGACCCATTGCTTACCATTTCCACCACGGCGCAGGCGGAAGCAGCCGTGGTCCATGAAATGGCGCGCCAGGGTCTTCCTGCGATCTCCACCGGGTAGTAGGCCCTGACAAACTCATCGCGCAGCAGGGTTTCCCCTTTCCATCCTTCCACGGAAACGTGGAGATAGACGATGTCTTCGGTCACCGGCGGCTTGGCATGGACGAGAATCTCGCCGGCTCGCTTGCGATCCTTGCGCATGAGCAGTTCGTGGAAAAAGAAATTCATCAGACTCGCATGCCCGGGATAGCGAATGGTCTTGTAGTCCAGGTTCTCCACACGGCCCATGTACGTGTCGCACATGGTGCCCAAGCCTCCGGAGGTGGTGAAGGCTTCGAGCTGGACGCCGTGGATCACGATCGTTTCGAGCCATTCGAGAGGAGACACCCACTTGTGCACCCCGTCTTCTATCACTTCGCAGTCGTTCAGGTACTCGTTCACCACCCCTTCAGGCGACCAGTTGAACGCATAGCCCAGCAGCCCGGTCGGATTCTGGGGAAGGGCTCCGACACGGAGCTTGATGCTTCGGATTTTGGTAAAGCTCTCCGCCAGAGAGGCCCCGACAATGGCGATGAAGCCCGGCGCAAGACCGCACTGGGGGGCCATGACGCCCCGTGCCGTTTCGCTCATTCGGAGAATGGCCTTGGTCGTCGGCACATCTTCCGTCAGGTCGAAATAGTGTATGCCCAGCTCATGGGCCGCGGTAGCCACACGGAGGTTGAAGTGGTAGGGAAGGCACGATACGACCGCGTCAAACCCCCTGAGCCGCTCAGTCAATTCATCTGTCGTGCTGAGATCCAGCCTTGTTGTCAAACAGGGGAAGCCGGCCGGTTCCTTGCAGTCGGCGCCGGTCACTTCAAAGCCGGTTTCATGAAGCAGGGTCCCCACCAGGGAACCCACCTTGCCGAGCCCCAAAACAAAGACGGATTTGATTCCAGAGCTCATGGGACCTCCATTTCAGCGCCGCATGTGCTGCAGGCACAAAGTTGCAAGGGCACAAAGGCACAAAGACGAAAAGGGCAAAAACACAAGAAAGGGACAAAGATGCAAAGGCACAAAGGGAGTGAGGCTCCACCCGCAGAGCGGGTGGCCTCAGGTGGCCCTCCCGAGGGTAGCTCAAGCGGAAGACGATTCTGGATTCCCGCCTGCGCGGGAATGACAAAGCTGGAGAGCCGTCGTTCCCGCGAAGGCGGGAACCCAGGTTCTGCAGTCCTGCAGCTCAATCCGCTCTCACTACTCTCCCACCAGAGGTGGAGGGTTTAGTGACAACTAAGGGTGTAATGCTTTTTTGCTTTATGCCTGTGTTCATAGAGCTCTTTATCTCTTTCTTTGTCTGTTTATTAACGCTTTGTGCCTCTGTCCCTTTGTCTCTCCAAAACTCTTTACGCTCGAACAAAGGATGCCACGGTCCGGCGCAATGAAACGGGAGCGGGGTACGTGTCCAGATATCCTACCCGGAGGACGAATTGCGGGATCACCTCTTTTCCGTGGTTTGACGTGATTTCCCTTCGGCCCCTTTCCTCTTCCAGGACCTGGGTCATGGGGTGGAGGGCGATGTTGCGTTCTCTCGCCAGAAGAGCCGTGCGCTCGAAGCGCCTTCCGGTTTCAATGAGATCCGCGACGCCGGTTCCGCCGCTCGTGATGATCATCCACCCTGCTCCTTCGGTGGCCCACTTGGTCGCAACCTCCAATCCCTGCTTTCTGAAACGCTCCCCCATGACATCGCCCTGGTCCATGAACTGGCGCACGAACCATCCGGCGAAGCCCGTGATTTCCATGCCCTCTGTGGTAAGGCCGTCCCGGTGCTTCCGGGCGTCGCTGTTGCTGAACCGGATCCACTGCGCCAGCTCCTTCTGGGCCTCCTCCCTATAGGTTTGGGCTCGATAGCTCTCTACGGTCCCTTCCTGGATGCACCGGGCATGATCCGTCCCTCGCGGATAATAGAAAAGCTGTCCTTTGTGGGGTTCTGCAAGGGCCTTCACATCGTCGCCGGCGATCTCCTTCGATAAAAAGCCATTCTTCACGGTTCTCCGCAGAGTGAGCCGTTCAAGAGGATAGGTCCCCGGCGTCGCTTTCTTGAGCGAAACATGCAGAACCTCTTCATCACGGGGGCCTTTGGCAATCACCTCGAGGGCGGCTTCATACCCTGCAACCGATGCGGCCAGGGCGAGATTCTCCGCAAAAGCCCCGATGGAAAGGAGCAGCTCGCGGTTGTCGGGATCTACAGCCGGAAGCCTTCGCTGTGGCTCCGCTCCGATGATCCACTCTCCCTTTCCTAAAACCTTGACGACCCAGGGTTGACTGTTGTGGCCGCTCGGAGCAAGGGAGGCATACCAGAGAATTCGGGCGTCCTCCCCCTCCATCCCCTTTGGGGTTTCTTCGCCTTCAGGCAGATCAGCTCTCTTGACCCCCGAACAGGAAGAGAGCAGGGGAGCCCCGGACGCAACAAGAACGCCGGTTGCCATCGTGCTTTTCAAAAAGACTCTTCTTTTCATGAAGGGGACCTTCCTGTCATAAGAATGAGAAGACGTCAAAGTCTAAAAGGATCGCGCAGGATTCAACCATAATGGGAGTGAACGGTGTTTGTCAACCACCCACACTCTCTTCTCTTGCACTCGACAGGTATTCGGGTTAAGCTTTGAAAAAGCCCGAAAAAAGGGGGCAGAGGATGAAGGTCGCGTCCATACAACTGGGTGTGGTGGAGAACAACAAGCGCGCCACCATTGACAAAGCCGTTGAAGGCATTCGGAAAGCCAAAGGAGCGGATCTGATCGTGCTCCCGGAACTCTGGAACATTGGCTTCATGAGCTTTGACCGGTACGTTCCAGAGGCGGAGGATAGGAGCGGCCCGACGCTTTCCGCCCTGAGAAACGCGGCCAGGGAATTCAAGGTGTATCTTCACACAGGTAGTTTCGTTGAAAAGGAAGGCGGCAAGCTTTACAACTCCAGCTACCTCCTGTCTCCCCAGGGCGAAATCCTTGCAAACTACAAAAAGATTCACCTCTTCGGGTATAACTCGAAAGAGACTCAGATCCTGACCCACGGGAACCAGACGGTCGTGGCTGAGACCCCGTTGGGAAAAATAGGAATGGCCACCTGCTATGATCTGCGGTTTCCGGAGCTCTTTCGCCGGATGGTGGACAAGGGGGCCGAGCTTTTCCTGGTCTGCTCGGCCTGGCCCTACCCGAGGCTCGAACACTGGATCATGTTGAATCGGGTCCGTGCCTTAGAGAACCAATGTTTTCTTGTTTCGTCAAACTCCACAGGCCTGAACGGCGGGTCCCAGTTTGCGGGCCACAGCATGATGGTCAATCCCTGGGGCATCATCCTCACGAGCGGCGGAGACGACGAAGTGGTGCTCAAGGCGGATCTGGAT
>JALOPA010000463.1 GCA_025454125.1 Thermodesulfobacteriota bacterium | reverse complement strand
AAAAGGCTGGCACTAGAGTATGAAGAGGCTTCAGCCGAGATCCGAAGAATCAACGAGGAACTTGACGGGACCCTGAACGATGGACTCGATTAAACGGGGGGACATTTTCCTGGTCAACTTTGATCCCACCGTCGGTGCGGAGGCGAAAAAGACTCTTCCTGCAGTGGTGGTTTCCAATGACATAAACAATGCCCATTCTCCGATCGTCTCCATCTCGCCTGTTACCTCTAATGTGACCAGGATTTACTCCTTTGAGGTCGAGATCCCTTCAAAGACTGCCGGGCTTCGCGTTCGATCAAAGATCATGGTCAACCAAACTCGAGCCGTAGACAAAGTCCGCCTTGTCAAGAAGCTGGGGCATCTCCCCTCGGCGATCATGACCCATGTAAACCGTGCGCTGAAGCTACACTACAGTCTTGAATAGATACGCGCTCTTTCGTTCCCCTCATGTCTCTTATGAAATTAGCGCCATGAGAAAAGGGATTACAGGAGTCATGTTATGGGCAATAAAGATATTGTCAGGGTTTCCCCGGCTGCGACAAAATCAACCCACGAGCGCTGGACGGTGATCGATCAGTCGCTTATCGATCAGAAGGTCGAGGATTCAAAGAAGAACTCGCGCAAACGGGAGATCCACAATCTTCACTCCTCCGACCACGAAGCGCTCCACCGCATGCTCAACTCCATTCAACCGGGAAGCTATATACGGCCGCACCGCCATCTGGACCCGCCAAAGGATGAAGCATTCGTCTTGCTGAAAGGGTCGGCCGGGTTTGTCATCTTTGACAAGGACCAAAGATTGAAGAAAAAGGAGTTTGCCCTGCTCGATTTCGAGAGAGGGACCTATGGGATCGATATCCGGGCCGGTGTCTGGCACACGCTGTTCTCCTTAGAGCCTGACACCGTGTTGTACGAGGTCAAGCCGGGGCCTTACACACCCCTTACCGACAAGGACTTTGCGCCATGGTCACCTCGTGACAACTCCTCCGATGCTGCGAGTTTTTTGGCCGAGTTGGAGGGTGAATTCCGCAGGCACTGGAACCTGCCTCCGCGGGCTTGGAAGAACGTTCAGCCCTGACGGACGACGCTCGTTCCACGCATTCCTTTTGGACGCACAGAAGCCTAGTCCAGATCCAACTTCGCTTTGCAGTGATTGCATTTCACGGCGCCGCGAAAAACCTTGTTGCCACATTCAGGGCATACGTAGCGGGCTTCCTCATCTTCAACCCACTTCTCGGTGCCCACCTCCCGCCAATAGGAAATGGCCCGCAGGATAACCTTCTTGCCCACGGTCATCGGGAAGTTGTGAATGTGGCTGCAAGGGAAGTCGTCGCACTGGTGGCACCCTTCGTAGCCTTTCTTTTCAGTGCAGGCCCTGATCTCGCACTGCCGACAGTGCATGAACTGCTCATCGGATAGGCAGCCCTTGCATCGAATGTCGTCTGCGGTCAGATTCGCAGCATGAGGAAGCGTCCCTTTGCCTGGAACCCCTCCCCTGTAAAGATTAGCCAACACTTCCTTGAACCTTTGATTGTTATCGCGGTGCGCGATGTAAATGGCGCAGACTCCGCAATAAAGACCGCAGGGCGCAAGCAGTTCTTTCTTCATGTCCATGGCCTCCCTCCTTAGGGAATCGTCCCTCTTTTTCTATCCTTTCGTTTTACCCGATGGTTCCAACCTCCTCCGTGCCTAGAACTTCTTCACGCCTTGGATCACCAGCATGGCGACCAGGCTCAGCAGCAGACCCACGGCGATAAAAGGCCAGCGAAAACCCACATAGGAGGCCAGGATGCCTCCGGCCAGAGGCCCCAGGGTCATGCCGAGAGAGGTCATGGAAGCCATCAGCCCGTAGGCTTGCCCATAGGTCTCCTTCGTGGTTAGCTTTCCGAGGAGCGCGTTGATGGTGGGAAGATTTCCACCGGCCGCAAATCCAAAGAGGACTCGGATGACGAGCAGTTGGGGGATGCTCCGGGCCAGGGCATGGACCGCCCACATGAGACCCATGATCAACAGATTCACCGTAAGAACCCATTTGTAACCGATGCGATCGCTCAAGTAGCCGATGAGCACCGCGGAAACAGAGGCTGCAGCCCCCGTCACAGCAAACATTAAGCCCGTGGTGGATGCAAGCCCTGTCTTGAGGCTTCCCACTTCTTCGATGAAGAGAGGCAGAACAGGTACGGCGATCTGAGTGGAAAAATGGAATAAGAAAATGACCGCCATGACCGTGACGAACCCCGGAAGAGCCAACAGGGCTCTCATGGTCCCGCTTCGTTTCAAGGATGCAGCAGAGGGCCGTACGAATTTCTCTTGGGCTCCCATGAGGACAAGGAAACCGGCCGCGAGCAGCATCGCACCCCCGGCAATGAAAGCCCAGCGGTAGCCGAAGGCATCTGCCAGCATGCCTCCGATCCACGGCCCCAAGGACATGCCCAGAAAGACCGCCACTTGCATCACTCCCAGTCCGAATCCCAGATGGACTCCCGGCAAAACAGCGGAGACGAGGGAGAGGGAGGCGGAAATGGTTCCTGTAAAAACGCCGCTGAGCAGACGCAGGCCCAGAAGCTGGTACACATCGCCCACCACTCCCATGGCCATGGTGGTGAGGGCGCCGGCAAACATGGCGCGTTCCACCATGAGCTTCCGGCCATGCCGATCGGACAGCCATCCCCACACCGGGGCGAAGATGGTCATCGTGAGCCCTGCGGCAGCGCCCAGAATGCCTGCCCACACCGGAACCAGATTCTCGTCCGTTACCCCGATCTCACGGATGTAAAAGGGAATAAAGGGCAAGACCGAGGCGAATCCTACAATGGAAAGCAGTTGGGCGATGAACATGATGGAGAGGGTGGAACGCCATGAAGAGGAGCCGTCGCTGTCCTGACTGGTGTTTTCTTCCGCTGCCGCGGCCATGGAAGGATTTCCTTTCTTGGAGTGAACCATAGAAGATACCGCGCAGCATGTCAACACGCACGCGAAAACCGTCGGAGCCGCGCAACCCCGCCTGTCCTTGACACCCTCACGCCGGCTCATCTATACTCCGGCCATTTAAAGCGAGTCGCCGTCATCGGATGCAGAGAAAAGACTACTATGCAATTCTCGGGGTGGCGCGGGACGCGGGCGAAAGCGAAATCAAAATCGCGTACAGGAAACTGGCCCTTCAGCATCACCCCGACACGAACAGGGACGATCCCCAGGCCGAGGACCTCTTTAAGGAAATCAACGAGGCTTATGAAGTCCTGAGCCACAAGGACAAGAGGCATCAGTACGATCTGGGCCGCGATCCTCTTGCCGGCCCCTTTCCTTTCCGGCCTCCCCCATTCAATTCATGGAGCGACCCCTTTGAGGAGAGCTTCTTCTCGGCATTTCGATGCAGAGGGGGAGGACTTGCAAGGGCGTTCGGCCGCAAGGGGCGAAATTTCCGGGGAACCAGGGCCCAGCCGGCCGCCTTTGTTCGCGACGGCTCCCATGTTCCCATCCAGGATCTCTCTCTCACCATGGATGAAGCGCTCAAGGGAACGGAGAGGGACCTGCGGATTCATTCAGGGGTTCAAACACAGATCTTCACCCTTTGCATCCCTGCCGGGGTCAAGGATGGATCGTTGTTCAATTTCAAGCGCCTGCTGGAAGGCGGACAGGAGATCGAACTTCTCTTTCGAGTGAGGATCACGGA
>JALOPA010000462.1 GCA_025454125.1 Thermodesulfobacteriota bacterium | reverse complement strand
CCGTGCCATGATGCACGCCTGGAAGTATTCCTTGCCTGCCTTTCTCGTTCCCTTTTTCTTTTCAGCAACGGCCGTGGGTGCCAGCCTGCTGATCCTGGAAGCCACGGCCTGGAACTTCGTGCTTGCCACCTTCACCAGCGTGGCGGCCTTGTTTTTTCTCGCGCTGGGCATTGTGGGTCAATTTCGCGCGCCCTTGCACCGAATCGAACGGGTTGTCCTGATCGCTTCTGCGGCGGTGATGGCCATTTGCCCAGTGAGCCTGTCCCTGGAGGGGCTCTTGCCTTTCTTCTGCGCCACCGTCATCTCCGTTCGCAACCTGCGAAACTCTCGCAGTTTGCGCGGTAAAGAAGAAAAAGGGATTCTCCGGCACGGGGCTTGAGTTTTCGACGATCGTTTGAAAACGGGTGCCTTCCGCACCCCATTCCACTTAGGGAGGTGTGTCATGCATTTTGGAACTTTCAGCAAAAAGAGCATTCTCATGGTTGTCGTCGCCTTGATGGGGGCCGCGTTGTTCGTCCCGCACCACGCCCAGGCCCAGGGCAAGCTTTCCTTCAGCATAGCCACCGGCGGCACCGGCGGCGTCTGGTACCCTCTGGGCGGGGCCATCGGCGGTGTGGTGGGAAAGAAGGTGGCCAACACGGAAGCCACGGCAGAGGCGACCACCGCTGCGATCGACAACTTGAAACTGCTCACCGCAGGGCGGGCCGGAATGGCTTTTTGCTACGACTATCACGTGGTGTGGGCCAACGAGGGGAAGGTGCCCGGGCTGACGGGAAAGCACAATGTGCGCATGGTCATGGGTTTCTATGAGCAGCCCCTTCACGTCGCCACCAAGGAAGGCACAGGCATCACCTCCCTCATGGATCTGAAGGGAAAGCGCGTTTCCACGGGCGCTCCGAACAGCGGCACAGAGGAGCAAGCGGACTACGTGCTCAAGGCGCTCGGGATGGACTGGAACAAGGATTTCACCCGCGAGAAGCTGGGGGCGACCGAGTCCGTGGCGGCCCTCAAGGACGGCAAGATTCATGCCTTCTTCTGGAGCGGCGCGATCCCCACGTCCTCCATCATCGATCTGTCCTCCACCCCGGGGCTTAAGATGGTGCTGCTGCCGGTGGCCGGAGAGATCGCCGCCAAAATCATGAAGGAAAATCCCGGGGTGTTCCATCCCACGGTTTTCGAAAAAGGCTCCTACTCCGCAGTGGAGAAGGACATTCCCGCTATCGCCATCACTGCAGTGCTGACGGCCATGGACACCTTCCCCCAGGACAAGATGTACGAGATCGTGAACAGCATCTTCTCGAGCACCGCGGAGATCTCAGCGGTGTGGAAAGATGCGACCAAGCTCGCGCCCGACAAGTCGGTCAACCAGGTGACTCCGGATGCGGTCAAGTTCCTGCACGCAGGTTCCCAGAAATTCTTCAAGGAAAAGGGCGCCCTCAAATAGATGAAGGGGAAACCCCTTTTTCTGACCCTTCTCTTTCTCCTCGGTGCCGGCTTCCTTTCCCAGGCGAGCCTGCCGGGCTACACCCGGATTCAGATTCAGGATGCCGGCACAGGGAGAAAGATCCTCTCCACGGTTCTGAAAGACGGGGAGAAGATCGTCATGACCTGGAACAATTCTCTCTTCCGGCTCCAGGTGACAGAAGGTTTCGAGGCCCGCGCAGGAATACTGTTCCTCACGACCGTGACGTTTGCCGATCCTCGGGGCCCGGCGCCGCCTGTGGTGCGCCCCTCGGACGTCGATGACTTGTATCACACGGGGGGACCGTTCACCGCTGAAGGGCTGGACAGACCCTTTACGCGCATCCCCTACCGGGTGGGGGAGATTGGGGACCCCAGAATGACGGTGAGGGGCAGAGAGACCGCCTTCAAGCAGGAGGTGGGTTTTGGAGGAGGCGTGCTCCTCACCTCTTCCAGGGCCAGGGTCTATCAAATACTGCTTGAACGCGGCAACCCATAAAGGGTAAGGATGGAGCCAGAAGCATCTCAGGAACGTTCACCATGAAAATCACTTTTCTCGGCACAAACGGCTGGTACGACACATCGACAGGCAACACCCTCTCTATTCTGGTGGCCACCGAGGAGCACAACATCGTTCTCGACGCGGGAAACGGCTTCACCAAACTGGACAGGATGCTGTCCAATGCCAACCCCCTTTTTCTCTTTCTGAGCCACTTTCACCTCGATCACCTCATCGGTCTGCACAGCCTCTTCAAATTTTCCTTCACCCAGCGCTTCGCTTTCGTGGGACCGAAAGGCACGGGAAAAGTGCTCAAGGCCCTGCTCAAGCAGCCCTTCACCGCGCCGCTCGAACACCTGTCCTACAAGACCGAAATCCTCGAAATGCCGACGGACGAAGGCCGCCTGCCCTTCACCGTGAAGGGGTTCGACCTGGTGCACCCGCCTCTGTCCATGGGATACCGCTTCCTTCTGGAAGGAAAGACGATCGCCTATTGCCCGGACACCGGCTATTGCGCCAACGCGGTGACGCTCGCCAAAGACGCGGATCTCCTCATTTCCGAGTGTTCCTTCCTCCCCGGTGAACAGAGTGCGGACTGGCCCCACCTGAACCCTCAAATCGCTGCGAGAATCGCCAAGGAAGCCGGCGCCCGCCGTCTGGCCCTGGTCCACTTCGATGCCGCCAAATACACCACCCTGGAGTTGAGGAAAGACGCAGAGAGAGAAGCGCGGAAAATTTTTGCAGACGCTGTTGCGTGCGAGGATGACGAGGTCGTGGAGCTGTGAAGAGGCCGGGCTCTGGTTTGAGGCAGGACGGTGACGTGCTGTGAAAGAAAAACTGCGTTATCCCTATGACAGACGCTCCGGCACGGACCGCCGTTCCGGTACGGACCGGCGTAAGAAAAAGAGAGCCGAGGAAGGCCTGGGCACCGGGGTGGACAGGAGGAGCGGCCGGGAGCAGAGGCTCTGGAGCGAAAGGCGAAAGGGATGGGGCAAAGCCGAGGACTGGTCGAGCGTCTGGACCGAACTCCACGAGAAAGACCCCCCGGAGGATCCCGATCAAAACCACTGATCCCCTTTTTTCATCCGCAGCATTTCCACGAAGGTCTCGAGGCGGATGGCGGTGCGGCTGTCCACTTTTCCCGGTTTGTCTCCCTCGATCGTCAACATCGGCACCCTCAGGCCCTCCCTGAGGAGGATGTCATAGATTTGCCTGAAGCAGAACGTCTGGGTGTAGTGAATCAGGCCGTCCAGTTTTCTCTCCGCGACCGCTTTCCGGATGTCCTCCAGCCTGGCGCGAAGCCCGTACGGATAGGTGTAGTTCAAATACTGATCGATGAGATCTTCCCCTTCAAAAGGCATGCTGAACTGCCGCTGGACTTCATTGAACACGACCCTGGCACCCATGGATTCGATGGACTCATAGAGATCGCTGAAAATCGGCGGCACCCCGAGGTAGCCCAGCCGCACCGAGCCTTCCCTGGGGGATCGTGTTTGAGCCTCGTGGACAAAGCGATCCAGTTCGGTCTCGTCAAACTCAAAAATCGGCAACAGCTCGACACAGTTCACGCCGAGTTCGACCAGGTGGGGAATTTTCTCCCGCACGCCTGCGTAAGTGCCCGGAAAACGCACGGCTGACGACGGATGTCGCGTGAATCCGCGCACGTGCATCTCGTAGATCACCAGCTCTTCCAGCGGGAGCCCAAGCGGGCGATCG
>JALOPA010000461.1 GCA_025454125.1 Thermodesulfobacteriota bacterium | reverse complement strand
TTGCTGAACAGAAAATTCTGTTGACACGGCTATCCTATAGTTATAATTATATGACAACTTTACTTTTCCCCGGGTTTTTCAAACCAAACAGGTGGGGGTATATGGCAGGCCCTCTTTCCTACCAAGCAATCGAGCACACAGGAACACGCCAGGCGCACAAGCCTACCGGCCGATGCAGAAAGAAGACTAACATGTCAAGACAAAGGGGGTGTCACTTATGAGTTGGCAGCAACTATACAAGGATCGAAGCATCAGCATGCAGAAAGCGGCCGGACTCGTTCAATCAGGAATGCGGGTCATTGTCGGATCGGCATGCGGCACGCCTGAAGGTCTCATCGACGGCTTGCTCACCCGGGCCGATGAACTCCGAAATGTCGAGATCGTGGCCATGGTTTCAACGGGGAAGAGCGCCTACGCACGGCCCGAATATGCCAAAGCCTTCCGGCACAATTCCTTCTTTATCTGGACCAGCACCAGAAAAGCCATGGAGGAAGACAGGGCCGATTACACCCCGTGCTTTTTCGCTGAGTTCCCGATCATCATGGGAGACGGCACTCTTCCTTCGGACATCGCCATGATCACGGTGTCCCCTCCGGACAAGGTGGGAAACGTGAGCCTGGGCATTTCCGTGTGCTACGACATGGCTGCGGCAAAAAACGCCAAAATGGTGATTGCCGAAGTGACGAAACACCAGCCGAGGACCCTGGGCGATTCGTTCATGCACGTCTCCGAGATTGACTATTTCGTTCAAACCGACCGGCCCATGATCACCGCGCCCAGACCGGTGATGACGGAGGTGGAGAACAAGATCGGGGGTTATGTGGCGCAGCTCGTGAAAGACGGAGATTGCCTCCAACTCGGATACGGCGCCCTGCCTGACGCGCTTCTGTCTTTTCTCGGCGACAAGAACGACCTGGGGATCCATTCGGAAATGATTTCCGACGGGGTCTGGGACCTGGTGGAAAAGGGCGTGATGACCTGCAGGAAGAAGAACTTCTGCAAAGGAAAGATCATCATCACCTTCGCTATTGGGACGACCGAGTTCTATCAATGGCTGGATTACAACTCTCTCATTGACATGCACCCTGTGGAATGGGTGAACGATCCGGTGATTATCGGCCAGAACGACAACATGGTTTCCGTGAACTCCGCGATCTGCGTCGACCTGCTCGGCCAGGCCGCGTCCGACATGCTGGGGTCCAACCAGTACGGCGGCGTGGGAGGCCAGGTGGACTTCGTGAGGGGGTGCAGGAGGTCCAAAGGGGGAAGGAGCGTTCTCGCTCTCCCGGCCACTTCCGCTGACGGCAAGATCTCCAGAATCGTGCCCTCCCTTGCAGAGGGCCAGGCCGTGACGACCTCCCGAATGGACGTGGACTACATTGTCACGGACTACGGGATCGCCCATCTCAGGGGCAAAACCATGAAAGCCCGTGCCAGGGCCTTGATCGACATAGCGGATCCGAAGTTCAGAGACTGGCTCGCCAGGGAGTTCAGGCGGATCTACGGCAGAGATCCGGCGTAGCCGCTACGTTCATCCCAGACACTCAGTGGAGATTGAAAATGTATTTACCCCAGTTTGAGTATCATGCGCCAAAGACCACGGAGGAGTTGTCTTCCCTGCTTTCCAAGTACCAGGGAAAGGCCAGGATCCTCTGCGGGGGAACCGATCTGATCGTGGCCATGAAGGACAAGCTGATGCAACCGGATTGCGTCATCGACATCTCAGACCTCTCGGCACTCTCCGGGATCCAGCAGCAAGGCAAGGGAGTGGTCATCGGAGCCGCTACCAAGCTCGACGAGATCGAGCGTTCAGTTCTGATCAGGGAAAAGTACTATGCCCTGTACCAGGGCGCCTCTGTGGTGGGCTCCCCGCAGGTGCGGGCCATGGGAACTCTGGGAGGGAACAGCTGCACGGCGTCCCCGGCTGCTGACACTCCGCCTCCGCTCATCGCCCTGGGCGCCAGGGTCAACCTCGTGTGCGGCAAAGGCGTGAGACAGATGGCCCTCGAGGAGTTCATCCTGGGTAACCGTCGGACGGCCCTTGAAGAGGACGAATTTCTGGAAAGCTTTGTCCTCGAAGAGCCGTGGCCGAAATCGGCAAGCCGCTATTTGATCATGGGCCTTAGAGGCGCCATGGAAATCGACATGGTGAATGTGGCGGTCAACCTTGCGCTTGACCCTGGAAGCGGCAAAGTCAGAGAGGTGCGGATCGTTTTGGGGGCTGTGGCGCCGACCCCTCTGAGGGCCCGTCAGGCCGAAAGCCTGCTCAAGGGCAATCTCCCGGCGGAGGGTCTTCTGGACAGGGTCTCGCAAACCTGCGCCGAGGAGTCGAAGCCGATTGATGATTTCAGGGCCACGGCCGCCTATCGTAGGGAAATCGTCAAAGTTCTTTCCAAGCGGGCCCTCAAGGAAGTTTTGAGCGCGATTGGCTGAACAGAGAATCCTTCACGGGCAGCGGCCCAAACGGCGGATGACGCACGAAGAAGGGGAGACGTGTTTATGAAGCAAGTAATAAGGTTACAGGTGAACGGCATTGGCTATGAGGTCATGGTTTCCCCCAGGGATCTTTTGGTGGATGTGATTCGCAAACAGCTCGGGTTCACCGGGACCAAGAAAGGATGCGGGCACGGGGATTGCGGAACCTGCACGGTGCTGGTCAATGACAAACCCATCCTTTCCTGTTTGACCCTGGCCATTTCATGCCAGGGCAAGAGAATCACGACCATCGAAGGGCTGGATCGGGACGGGGTTCTCCATCCGGTGCAGCAGTCTTTTGTGAATCACGGGGCCATTCAGTGCGGCTTTTGCACGCCCGGCATGGTCCTGTCTGCCAAGGCGTTACTGGATCAAAACCCGAACCCCACCGAAGAGCAAATCAGGAGGGGGCTGTCCGGGAATCTCTGCCGGTGCACAGGGTACGCGAAGATCATTGAAGCGGTGGAAGCGGCTGCAGAAGAGCAGGAAAACGCCATAGGCTGAGAGAGGAGCACAAATCATGACAGATCAGAGAAAGACGTTTTCTGTGGTGGGGAAGAGCGTCCCCCGTGTGGACGCCGCGGCCAAAGTGCGCGGGAAAGCGTTGTTTACGGACGATATGGTGCTTCCGGGAATGGTGTACGCCAAGATCAAACCGAGCACGGTCGCTCACGCCAACATCAAGAGGATCGACACCTCCAAAGCGCTCGCTCGTCCCGGGGTTGTTGCCGTCATCACGGGCAAGGATTCTCCAACGCCCTTTTCCGTGAATGATCACCTTCCCACGGAGTGCCCGCTGGCGGTCAAGAAGGTCTGCTACTACGGGGAAGGGATTGCCGCGGCCGCGGCCGTGGACGAAGAAACCGCAGAGGAAGCACTCGATCTCATCGAGGTGGAGTACGAACCTCTTCCTCTCTTGCTCGACCCTCTGGTAGCCATGGGACAGAACGAGGTGCGCATTCATGACTTCGCCCATGAAAACATCAGTGTGTCAGGATATCAGCATTTCGGGAACGTGGATGACGCGTTGAAGAACAGCCACACTGTAGTGGAGGGGACTTACAACTCCTCTTATGTCCAGAATGCATTTCTGGAACCTCAGTCGGCTTTGGCCGATTTCAACCCTGAAACAGGCAAGTTGACGCTCCACACCTGTATCCAGCTCCCCCACTACACCCAGGGCACGGTGTCCAGGGCCCTG
>JALOPA010000460.1 GCA_025454125.1 Thermodesulfobacteriota bacterium | reverse complement strand
GGCCAAAAAGGTTCCTTCCGCTAGCAGATCCTAGGGTATTGGGCGCCGGTGAGCATGTCCAGGATGCGGCGGCCGCCGATGAGGGTCCGAAGGGTGACGCGCCTGGGGTTCTCCTCCGTGACCTGACCGATGATCTCGCCGTCCTTTGCCAAGGGGTGGGCCCTCATGGTTTCCAGGACCTTTTCCGCGTCCTGGGGCGGACAAATCGCAATGAGCTTTCCCTCATTGGCCAGATACAGAGGATCCAGCCCCAGAAGTTCGCAGGTGCCTCGAACCGATTCCCTCACAGGGATTCTCGCCTCTTCAAGCACAATCCCCACCCCGGACGCGGATGCAATTTCGTTCAGGGTGGTGGCCAAGCCCCCTCTGGTCGGATCCCTCAGGCACCGAATCGAGGGGCACACCTCGAGCATTTTCGCGACAAGACCGTTGAGGGGAGCGCAGTCGCTCTTCAGATCCCCTTCAAAGCCGAACCCTTCCCGCTGGGAGAGCACGGCGATCTCGTGGTCGCCCAGAAAGCCGCTCAGGATCACCCTGTCGCCTGGCTTCGCGTTCCGTCCGGAAAGAAGGACTCCTCTCGGGATCCATCCGATGCCGGCCGTATTGATGAAGATCTGATCCGCAGCCCCGTGCTCCACCACTTTGGTATCTCCTGTGACGATGCGGACCGAAGCCTCTTCAGCCGCTTCCCGGACAGAGGACATGATCCGCTTGAGACGATCGAAGGAAAAACCCTCCTCGATGATCAACGCGAGGCTGAGGTGGGACGGCACAGCGCCGATCATGGAAAGGTCGTTCACGGTTCCGCACACGGCCAGTCTCCCGATGTCGCCGCCCGGGAAGAAGAGGGGGTTGATCACGTAGGAATCTGTTGTGAAGGCCAGAGGCCCTTCCTGGTTGGTGATCCGGGCGCTGTCATCGAGAGGCTCCAGAAAGGGGTTGGAGAATCGCGGGACAAGAATTTCGCTCACGAGGTCGTGGGAGAGCTTTCCGCCGCTTCCGTGGGCCAAGAGGATTTTTTCGTCTGACATACCTGCCGTCCTGTTAAGTGATCTGCGTTTGGAGGTCCGTACAGGAATTCGGAAATCTCGGTTTTCCGTCATTCCGGCGAAAGCCGGAATCCAGGGCTTTCAACTCGCACCAGTTCACTGGACCCCGGTTCTTGTCCGCCCTCCGGAGGCGGGTAAACCTCTGGCGGGTTCACCGGGGTGACGACCATATTTTATAACACGTCAATATTGATGAACTCGTAAGAAGTTGGAAAAGGCCCTTTTCTGTCATTCCCGTGAAGACGGGAATCCAGTGTATTCAATGCATTCTGGACTCCCGCTTTCGCGGGAGTGACAACCCTGGATCTTTCTATGAGCTCATCATTTTGGATTCTGTTCATACTTGTAATAGGTGAAGCAGGCGCCCTCGACAGAGACCATGCAGGGGCCCACAGGGTGATCCGGCTGGCAAACGCTTTTGAAAAGCGGGCACTCCGGAGGCGTTTTGACCGCCTGGAGAACCTCGCCGCAAAGGCAGCCCGGGTGCTCCCTGGAAGGTTCAACCTCCACCTCGATCCGGCGGGCATCCATGGCGCCGAAGGCGTCCCTGAGACGGGAGCCGCTCCCGGGAATCCGGCCTAGTCCTCTCCACAAGGCCTCCGCCTCCTGAAAGGCCTGGTCCATTTTGCTCACGGCCACAGGATTGCCTTGATCGCGAACGACCCGGGTGTACTGAATCTCCACAGACGCCTGCCCCTTTTCAATCTGGTTGACGATCATCCACACGGCCTGGAGAAGATCGAGAGGCTCAAACCCTGCGATGACCGCAGGACGATGGAACTCTTTGGAGACGAACTCGAACGGTCCCCTGCCGAGGATGGTGCACACGTGGCCCGGAAGGATGAAGCCGTGGATCTGCACCCTTTCCGACTCCAGGAGAGCGCGAAGCGCAGGCGGAACCCTCTTCTGGCTGTTCAGGAAGTAGAGATTCTGAATGCCCTCGCTGTGGGCCTGTAGAAGGGTGGTGGCAATGGCCGGAGACGTGGTTTCAAAGCCGACCGCCAGAAAAACCACTCTCTGTCCGGGGTTTTCTTTTGCCAGCCTCAGGGCGTCGAGGGGAGTGTAGACGATTCGAATCTTTCTCCCTTCGGCCTTTTCTTTCTGAAGACTGGAGGTGGACCCCGGAACCCTCATCATGTCCCCGAAGGTGGCCAGGAGCACATCGTCCCGCCGGCTCAGGGCAATGGCCAGATCAATGTCCTGATTGGGAGTGACGCAGACCGGGCACCCCGGACCGGACAGCAGGCGGATGTGTTTCGGGAGCATCTCGCGAATCCCGTACCGAAAAAAAGACACGGTGTGGGTGCCGCAGACTTCCATCAGGTTGACGGGGCGGGCGGAGACCTCGAAGATCCTGCGGATCAGCCCCTGGGCGATTTCCTTGTTCCGGAATTCATCGATGAACTTCACTGGGCGCTACCTTCTTTCGCAGCATTTTAGCTTTTTGAAACGGGGGGCTTAGGCCAAGGGGGTCCGTCTAAAAACAGAAAACGAGGAGGGCGCAGTAAGAACTTCGAAGACCCCCATGACCCTTTTCTGCAGCCCGTAGCAGGCCGCTGAAAAACCCGTTTCTGAGGTCTTTGATGTCATTCCCGCGCAGGCGGGAATCCAGTCTTCCTTTGCTTTTCTAGACTCCCGCCTCCGCGGGAGTGACGGAAGAATTGTGTTTTTCAGCAACCTATAAAAAGCTAAAATGAGGCCATTTTCCTCAGGAGGTCCAGGGTCTCCAGGGCCTCTTTCTCGTCCAGTTTCTGGATCGCAAAGCCGGTGTGGATGAGCACATACTCTCCCACTGCCACGTCCGGACACACGTCTGTGGAGACCTCCCGGATCACGCCGCCGATCTCCACCTTGGCCATGTTGTTGTGGACCTCAACCACTTTTCCAGGAACACTCAGACACATTGAAAACACCTCATATGAGCGATCACGGCCTGTCCCAGGGAGATCCCGCCGTCATTCGTGGGCACCCGGTGATGGGTGTAGACCTCGAACCCGGCGTCCCGAAGTCCGTCCATCACCAGGCCGAGAAGGAGCATGTTCTGAAACACGCCGCCGCTCAAGACAACCCGGGTCAGGCCGCTTTCCAATCGAATCGCTTTGCATGTTTCTACCACAAGCCGGGCCACGGTTCTATGAAACTTTCCCGATAGGCGGGCAGGCGAATCCCCTCGGGTCAGATCCGACAAGATCCCTCTCAGCATATCCGAGGGGTCGATAATCATGGGCCTGCGGCTTTGCCGGAGCTCAAAAGGGTATTCCTCCGGTCCGTCAGGATCCGCCGCCATCTCCAGCTCAACCGCTGCCTGCCCCTCGTAGTTCACCGTTTCCCGGATCGAGAGGAGGGAGGAAACGGCGTCAAAGAGACGGCCCATGCTGGAGGTGAGCGGGGAGTTCACCCGCTTTTCCACCATTTTCTTGAGAACGGCGATCTTCTGGGAATCTCTCCTCCTGGTCCAATCCAGGTCCAGGGCCCTGTCGCCGAAAACCTGAAGCAGGTAAGCGAAAGCCATTCTCCACGGCTCCTTAATGGCCATGGAACCCCCGGGCATGGGGACCTGCTGAAGGTGAGCCGCTCTCTTGAACTCCCTCAAACCGGCCCTCAGGAATTCACCGCCCCAGATCGTG
>JALOPA010000010.1 GCA_025454125.1 Thermodesulfobacteriota bacterium | reverse complement strand
CTGAGACACTGGAGATCTAGATGGCAGAAGAAAGAGTACACACGGTAGGCAGAAGAAAATCGGCAGTGGCCCGAGTCTGGATTAAACCCGGCAAAGGCATGATCATGGTCAACCGGAAACCCATCGAAGAGTACATGAGGAGGGAGACGGACAGGATCCTGATCAGGCAACCTCTGACGATCACGGACAGTCTTGAGAGATACGATATCTCTGTGACGGTTAGAGGCGGCGGCATCTCCGGCCAGGCCGGTGCCATCCGGCACGCCATCAGCCGGGCGCTGGCCGCCCTCAGCCCGGAAATGCGCTTGCCCCTGAAAAAGGCCTCGCTTCTGACCCGGGATGCCCGTGTGCGGGAACGCAAGAAGTACGGCATGAGAGGTGCGCGGGCGAGGTACCAATATTCGAAGCGTTAAGAGTTTACCGGAGACATTCAAAGAAAAGGGAAGCCGCCACAGGCTTCCCTTTTCTGTTTTCAGGGAAAAAGGGTGGACAGAAGAAATATCAAAATGGTCCTGGCCTATGACGGCACCCAGTACCGCGGCTGGCAGTGGCAGAAGAACGGGCTCACCATTCAGGCTGTGGTGGAAGAGAAGATCCAGGTTCTCACCCGGGAGCAGGTCACGGTCATCGCCTCGGGGAGGACCGACACGGGGGTGCATGCGCTCCACCAGGTCTGTCACTTCCTGACCCACTCAGACATGGATCCAGAGTCGATCCGGAAGGGACTCAACAGCCTGCTTCCGGAAGACATCTATGTCCGGCAGGCAGAGCAGGCGCCTCTCGACTTCCATGCCAGGTACAGCGTAAAGAGCAAGACCTATGAGTACCGGATTCTCAACCGGGAGCAGCCGGATCTCTTTCTGCGTCTTTACGCCTGGCACATCCCTCGAAAGCTGGACCTGGCTCGCATGGAGGCGTGCCTTTCCCTGCTCACAGGCCGCCATGACTTTTCTTCCTTCAAATCCGCGCGCAGCGACAATCTCAATCCCGTGAGGGAAATGATCCGGGCGGAGCTTCAGGAGCCGTCTGAGGGAGGGATGCTTCGGTTTCTTTTCGAGGCGGACGGGTTTCTCAGGCACATGGTGCGAAACATCGTGGGCACCGTGGTGGAAGTGGGAACAGGGAGGATCGGGGCTGACCAGTTGATGAAAATCCTGGAAGCAAAAGACAGGAAAAGGGCGGGAGTCAAAGCCCCGCCGCATGGGCTCTTCTTGACCATGGTCCGCTACTGACAGGCTGCTTAAGAGAAGTAACGAGTGACGAGTCACGAGTGACAAGCAGATGTTTTGGTCTCGTAACTCGTTACTTGTCACTCCTCACTGGGTGCGGTATGGCTACTTCCAGACGCCGGGGATTTCGGCGCTGCACTTGGGGCAGCGGCCGCCGGAGATCACGTTTTTCCTCACCAAGAACCCGTACCGGTCAATGAGGAGCTCCTTGCACTGGTGGCAGTAGGTCTTCTCCCCGTCATCCCCGGGAAGGTTACCGGTGTAGACGTACTTGAGCCCTGCCTCGTACCCGATGTCCTTTGCCCTCCGGATGCTTTCCGGGGGCGTGGGCCGGATGTTCGTGAGCCGGTAGGTGGGGTGAAACCGGCTGATGTGCCAGGGGATGTCCGGATCGAGGTCCGCCAGGAACTTCGCGAGCTGCTGAAGCTCTTCCCTGGAATCATTGAGTCCGGGCACGAGCAGAGTGGTCACTTCCACCCAAACGTTCATCTTCCTCATGAGCTGAAGGGTCTTGAGCACAGGCTCGAGCTTTGCGCCACACACCTCTCGGTAATACTTGTCGGAAAACCCCTTGAGATCGACATTGGCTCCATGCAGGTCGGAAGAGATCTCCTTGAGGCACTCCTCCGTCATGTACCCGTTGGACACAAAGATGTTTCTGAGCCCCCGAGCGGAAGCCGGCCGGGCGATGTCCAGGGCAAACTCGAAGAAGATGGTCGGCTCCGTGTAGGTGTAGGAGATGGTGGCGGACCGGCTTCTGAGGGCCTCCTCCAGGACGATCTCCGGGGCCATGTCTTCGCCCCAAATCTCTTTTCGGTCGTTGGGCATTTGGGAGATGTCCGCGTTCTGGCAGAAGAGGCACTTGAGATTGCACCCGGCCGTGGCGATGGAATAGGATGTGGTGCCGGGCAAAAAATGAAAAAGGGGTTTCTTTTCAATGGGGTCCACGTGGCGTGCGATGACCTGACCGTACACGAGGCTGAAAAGCGTGCCGCCCCGGTTTTCCCGAACCCCGCAGATTCCCTTTAACCCGTCTTTGATCAGACACCTGTGGTTGCACAGGGAACATTGGACCTTTCGGTCCTCCAGCTTTTCATACAGATAGGCTTCTTTCATTTCCGGAGGATCTCCTGTTGCGATGGGCATTCCCCAGAGTCATCCCCTCGACCACCGAGGGCTTAGCCTTTCCCAGACCGACGGTCAGGGGCTCTTGGAGCGTCCTCATGGTGTAGCGCAGAGGCACGCAAAGGCCGAGGAAAGAGCCGAAAGGGCAGCGCTCCACATGCCACTGGTCAGAGACGAGGGTTCCGATTTTTTCAAAGAACGGGGTGTGGATGTGGGAGCACCGCCACTGGACGGGAACGGATCCGTAGGCTTCCCGGATGTAGGACTTGAGCTGCCAGAGATTGAAAAAGGTGAAATGATCGAAAAAAGGCTTGCGCAGCAGCCGCTGCATTTTGGTGCAGAAGAAGTACCACGAAAAGCTGTTGGTGACGCCGATGAAGACGCTGCGCTTGGCCACCCTGCCGGCTTCCTTCAACGCAGCCAGAGGATCGTCGAGAAACTCGAGGGTATTGATGAGAAGAACAAGGTCGAACTCGTTGTCTTCAAAAGGAAGATCCTCCGCTCTTCCTACTTTCAGAAGCGCCCGGCTTCCGAGTCTCTCCTTGGCTCTTCGGATCATGAAAGGGGAAGCATCGAGCCCGGCCAGGCTGTAAAGCGAGGAGTTGAAGAGAGAGAGGTGATTGCCCTCTCCGCAGCCTACATCCAGGATCCTCTCTCCGGGCTGTGGTTCGAGAAGCACGGGAATGGATTCGGTCACCAGCGTTTCCATCGCCCGACCTTGCGGAGAGTGGTACCAGGCCTCATAGAGCCTGGCGGCTTTGCCGTCGAAGATAAGGCCCATAGGTCAAACCAAATTCGAATTCCGAAATCCGAAGTTTACCCGCCTTCGGCGGGCAGGAAACAAAAGCCTGAGGCTCTGGCCAGCTCGTAATGAAGCAACAATATAGGATGCTTGGAGTGATGTCAACCTGACCTGGAGCGGGACAGAAGCCAGGAAATGTTCTTCTGGATCCACTCCCTGGCGCGGGCGCTGTGGGGAAAGGCTTTTTCCTTGGCCTTGAAGACCCGATGGTGAGAGAGCACCCGGCCGTTTGTCTGCACCATTCCCAGCTCATGATGGAGCATTTCGTGGTATAGGACGTCTTCGATCACAAACTCGGGGACCGCCGGGCTGTCCAGCACAGGGTGAATCCTTATAATCCCTTTGTCCGTCGAATAGCTCCCCAGGCGGATGGTCCTGGGCCGATGCCCTCTTTTCCTGTTGCCCCAGGTAATGGCACAACCAAGCCTTCCGCCGAAATAGGCCTTGTTGAGTCTTTCGAAACAGTCTTTCAAATCGACATGCTTTCCCTCCGGATTGAGTCGAAAGCTTCTCGGTTTGACAGGAGCTTGGGCAGGCCTGATCCTCTCTTCATGACTCCTGATGAAGGCTTTCAACAGAGTCTTGTGTCGACAGGTTGGCCGCCGAATGAACGCGGCAAGCGCCCGCAGCACCTCCTCCGCCGCATCGAGAAACATCTGGTGAATCCGGAGCCAGCATGCCCCGTTTCTCCACCGCACCGTGATCATGGCTCTCGTGTTATCCGTGAGGGTGACGGAGAGAGGCAGGTCGACAAGTTCTCGGAGCTTTGACTCCATCAGGGGGCTCTTATGGGAGGACCGACTCATTGCATTTTCATCCGACTTCTGTTAATTCTCTTCATAGTAGAAACCCCTGAGTCACTCAAGAAAAACTTGCGTCTTTCAAAAGAGGACCCTCTGCGATGAACTGCCGGTTCCACGAAGATCGGGAAGCCTATGTCAAGTGCCAGAAAATGGAAATCGGCTATTGCCAGGAATGCCTGGACAACTGCGAGGCATGCACCGACCCCTGCGGATACTGCAAGTTTCGCACCCAGTGCATCATCTGGGAGCTGTGCAAGAGGAGCGACAAGAAGGCGCGGCTGGAAAGAGAAGCCCGAGGGGAAGTCTGATGGACGGAAAGAGAATCAAGGGCGTCCTTTTTGATTTTGACGGGACTCTGACGCTTCCGGGCGCACTCGATTTCCCCGCGATTAAGAGAGAGCTGAATTGCCCGCCGGACATTCCGATCCTGGAGTACCTTGAGACCGTGCCGGCGGAACTGAAGCCGCCCTTGATGGAGATTCTGGAGTCAGCGGAAGAAAAAGCGGCGGGAGAGTCCCTTCCTAATGTGGGCGCGGAGGAGTGCCTTTTGACGCTCAGGGACAAAGGCGTCCTTCTCGGAATCATCACCCGCAACAGCCTGCCGTCCGTAACGCGTGCCATGGAGAGTTTCGAATCGGTCAGGCTCCGCGATTTCTCAACCGTCATTACAAGGGACGACTCGCTCCCGAAACCCCACCCGGACGGCGTTCACAAGGCATGCGAGCGCATGGGGCTGGCCGCTTCAGAGCTGATGGTGGTGGGAGATTTTCGCTTTGACGTCTTGGCCGGCAAGGCGGCCGGCGCCTGCACCGTCCTTCTCACCAACGGGAGACCGTCGGTGATGGCTCCGGAAGACCCTGAGCCTGATTACACGGTAACCTGCCTGGAAGAAATCCTTCAGATTGTATAAAACGACCGCCGAAAGACGACCACGGACCACCGACGGCTGACGACCGGCAGCCGAAGAAAGACGCCCCCCGACCGAAGCCTTTGAGCTGAAAGCCAAGAGGCAACAGCGACAAGCTCCATCCGGGAATCCTCGAGTTCCGGATAGCGGTCAGTTCGCTTTTACGACAACGGTCTGGGCCGGTAAGATCGTGCTGTGGGGAGTGAGATTGTTGATCTTCAGGAAGTCGCCGAGCTCCATCTCGTGTTTCTTGGCGATCATGAAAGGGGTCTCGCCGCCCTTCACCGTATAGTTCCTGGTCGGTGTGACCGCGCAAGACGCCACCTGGCCGGGAGGAATGAGGAGCACCTGTCCCGTGTGAAGGCTAGGTCCCTTGAGCCGATTGAGGCTTTGAAGCTCTTTGGCCGTGGTGTTGTGCTGGCTGGCGATCTGCCAGAGGTTGTCCCCCTTCTTGACTACGTACTTCACCGGCTTTTCCTCTTTGGCCACGGCCGGCGCGGCCGCTTTGGTCCCCTTGGCCTGGACGGTTCGGGTTCTGGCCGGCACCTTGATCTTCGAGCCTACGACCAGTGTCTCGTTTTTCTTGAAGTCGTTGTAATCCCGGACCGCTTCGGGAGAGGTTCTGTATTTTCTGCTGATGCTGGCAATGGTTTCCCCCTTGCGCACTTTGTGGAGGATGTATCCCGAGGCAGAGGCCACGCCTGCCGGAGGACAGTAGGCCGGGATCTCGTTCACCTTGGCGAGCAGAAGCTGTCCTTTGCCCTCAGGAACCTTGAGGGGATAGGGGCTGTCCGGGGTCATGTTCAACCTCAGTTCCGCGTTCAAATCCCCCAGAAGGTCTTCGTCGACTTGAATGGCGCTTGCAAGGGTTTTGATCTGCACCTGTTTGTTGATCATGACCTCTTCTGTCTGAATTTCAGGGTCCAGAGGAGGGAGAGTCATGCCGTGGGCTTTCGGATCGCTGACGATGTGGAGAACCGCCAGGAGGCGAGGGACGTAGGCCGCGGTCTCCTGAGGCAGCTTGATGTAGAGATCCCAGAAATTGTCCAGGTAGTTGACCTTCTGTGTCTTGATCCGGTTCATCACGGCCCATTCGCCGCAGTTGTAGCCGGCGAGGGCGGTGGTCCAATCCCCGAACATCTGGTGGAGCTCCTTGAGGTAGGCGATCGCGGCGACGGTTGATTTGTCCGGGTCCATCCGTTCATCCACCCACTGATCCCGCTTCAATCCGTAACGGTATCCAGTGGAGGCGATGAACTGCCAAAGCCCCAGAGCTCTGGCCCGTGAAAGGGCTCTCACCTTGTACCCGCTCTCGATGAGCGGCAGCCAAGTGAGTTCCAGGGGCATGCCGGCTTCCTTGAAGGTCCTGATGATGGCAGGGCGGTATTTGCCGGAGCGGCGATAAGCGGCCATGAAGAAATCCCTCTCCGGTCCCTTGAAGGATTCGATTTCCCTGCGCACATGGTCATTCATGGTCAAGGGAATGGAGTTGCGATCTCCCGCAGCCACCGTAAACCGGGAGGCGTTGATCTCCACGATTCGCTTGGAAATGGTGAACCGCAGGTCCTCCTTCTGCTGGTGAAGATCGGCGTCGTCGTTGGTCTTGACATTCAGGATGAGAAAGTACGCGGTGTCGAGCGCCTCCAGAGCATTGTCTATGTCTCCGCGTTCCCAGTAATCGTTTGCAGCCTGGGCATACTCCAGGGCGGAATCCAGCAGGTCCTGGTTGGTCATGCCCTCGGAGATACGCGAATCCTCCCTCGTGCCTTTGTCCGCTGAGGTCGTTTCCCTCGCTTCAGAAGGCAAGGCGACCTTTGGAGGAGCCTTCTTTTCCGCGGCCCGGTCTTCCTTTTCGTAAGGACCCGTGGTGGTGCAGCCGACAAAGAACAATAGGGTCAAGGCCGGGAGGAGTTTTGCAAAGCGGCGGATGGTGCTCATGAGATGCCCTCTTGGTGGATTAAGCAAAGAAGATTGAAATGATTTCCCGGAAATATAGATAAAGGATTGGCATTGGTCAATAAAATAAGCTCGCTCTTGAGGCTCGGAACTTGATTATGAGGCGGGGAGAGAGTATACTGTTTTTTCTCAGGCGCTCTGAAGTCAGGAGCGCCGAACCCTTTTGGTCTTGTGGCGGTCCCATGACAGAGAGAGCTCTCATTCCATCTCAGCCCCTCCGCGGCATGAAGCACTGCATTGCCTGCGGAAGCACCAGCATGAGAAGGGGGAGGCGTTACTGTTCCCCCGAATGCCGGGACCAGATGCTGTGGGTTCTCTCTCTGTCCAAAGGGCTTCTCATTGCCTTCAACGCAAGGTATGCCGCCTTCTCCTTTGACCAGCATTTCGTGGTGCTGGACATCCTGCCGATTTGGTCCCAGGACATCTCCCGGTTTCTTTACAGAAGACCGGGCAACAAGAAACCGGCCGAAGACCTGAAGCACCTGGTCCTTCAGTCCGGAAGCGAGTGGTACCACCTGGTCGGCAACCGAACGTCCAAGAGCTTGGCTTCCCTGGTCCTCCTGAAAAGAAACCACAGGAGGGAGCTCAATGTGAAATCCATCCGGCCGGACAAGAAACTCAAACCCAGGCTCAGCCGGTTCGAAAGAGAGTGCCTCAAGCTGCTTGAACTCCCAACAGAGGAGCTCTTTTCAGAGAGCAATGTGGCAAAGATACGCTCGGCCTACAAAAGACTGGCCAAGGTCTATCATCCGGACCTGGGGGGAGACGCGGAGAAGTTCAAGAAGTTGAATGCCGCCCACCAGCAGATGCTTCTGTGGGCGGAGAACCCCCATTTCACGCTCAGGAAAGCGCTTTTGGACTGCTGGTCCTACGACGGCGCCACCAACAAATGGTCGCCGCCTCTTTAAATACAAATCCGATTATGCCCGGTTTCCTCTCAGCCAGAAACATACTCAAGAGCCGCAGAGCTGAAGCTTCTGCTCCGTGTCGCGTGGATTCCGGCGGCACCTGGGACATCCGGTCCATGGCGCTGCCCATGCAAACGATTGAACCGGTCACGCTAAACATCGCGCTCAGTCTGAGAACCCGGGTGACCCTCGTTCCGTTTGAAGACGGGAAGGTCAAAGTCTCCTCCGAGGGATTCGCCGACACCGATGCCCATGACTTTAAGACGCTGCCGTTTGACTCGCCCTTCGGTCTCTTCTATGCCGCCGTCTCCTATTTCGGCCTGCATGGTCTTGAAGTCCGGATTGCTTCGGATTCCCCTGCCAAGGCTGCGCTCGGGGGGTCCAGCACAGCGCTCGTGGCCCTGATCAAGGCTCTTTCGAAACTCGCCGTGCTTGCAGGCAAGGCCCCGCTGTCGCAGAAGGACATCCTCCATCTCGCCTACTATCTGGAGGACTCCACGAGCTCGGGCAAGTGCGGCATCCAGGATCAGGCTGCCGCCGTGTTCGGAGGGGTCAACCTCTGGCGATGGCAGTTCGGCAACAGGCGGGCGCCTTATGAACGCCGGGCCCTGCTTAATCGCAGGGGAGAGCGAGAGCTGTCCGAACGTCTCCTCGTGGCTTTCAGCGGAAAGAGCCATGTGTCCGCCAGGATCAACCAGGGGTGGCTTGAGGGATTTCTTTCGGGTAAAACCAGGGCAGGATGGGTGGAGGCAAACCGGGTCGTCAGCCGCCTGGCTCAGGCTCTTGGCGATCGGAAATGGGATCAGGCTGCGGGGCTAATCCGGGAAGAAATGGCGGTTCGCAGGGACATCACGCCGGATGCGCTGATCCCTGTGACGAGCGAGCTGATCAGGCAAGCGGAACTGGCAGGATGCGGCGCGAGGTTCGCAGGGGCCGGAGCCGGCGGCTCAGTTTGGGCGCTAGGGGAAAAGAAGAGGATCGATGAGCTGAGGACCGCCTGGATTTCCACCCTCGCGCCGATTCGCGGCGCGGGAGTTCTTGACTGCGCTGTAGATCCTAAAGGGGTTCGCTAGAGCGAAATGGGTCAAGTGCGGGCCCTCAAGAAACAAACGCGAAAGGAGTTTGGGATGAACCTGCTCAAGACAGTGGTCGTGATGTTTTTGTTGTCTCTGTCTTCGGTGGCCGTGGCGGGTGATTTTGACTGGATCAAGGATTTGAACGTCCAGGCGCAAGCAGACCCTTCCGGATTCAGGGCGCGACTCGGAGCCCGATTCAAAATAGGGGATGCAGAAATCAATGCGGTGCTCAGTAATGTGGGTTACCCTGGGGACGCCTACATGGTTCTTCGCCTCGGGGAGATGTCGCAGCGGCCCACCGATTACGTGATCAGGCAATACAGGGCCGACAAGGGGAAAGGCTGGGGAGCCCTTGCGAAAAGCCTGGGGATCAAGCCTGGATCAGAGGAGTTCCATGCCTTGAAGAACGGCCATGATCTTTACGGAGACAAAGACATGGGCGGCGGTACGGGTCAAGGAAAAAGCAAGGGCAAAGGCCAGAAACAAAAATAGGCTTGGCGCCCATTGCGGCGAAGGATCTGGCGGCAGCTCCGCGCGATGAGGGCGTTACGGAGACGGCCGTTTTCTCATGGCTCGCTCTAAAGTGTGAAAACCGCGATAGGACCTCACAAACTTGATGTGCGGTTGAACGGATCAGGTCTCAGTTCTTGCGCCGGGGTTGGTGGGAGTCTGTTGAGCCTCTTTTACAATCTTTTACATTTCCATAAAACTCCTTTAACATCCTCAACTCAACCTGCAGAATAAAAGACTTCTTTAGTCAGGGAGGGAGGCCCATGTCACGAATGACCAGAAGAGCATTCATCCGAAGCACGGCTTACCTGGCAGGGGGAGGAATGTGCATGCTCTCCACCGGATCAAGCCTGTTGATGCCTGTGGAAAGCTGGGCATCGAATATCGCCTTCCTGGAGACGAGCTGTGGCGAAACCCATCCCCAACAACGACGAGTGTTGGTTGCCTATGCCAGCAGATGCGGTTCCACAGGGAGCGTCGCGGAGGCCATAGGGCACGTACTGTGCGGAATGGGCGCATCCGTTGACGTGCGTCTTGTAGAAAACGTCAAGGACCTTAGCCCGTACCAAGCAGTCATTGTCGGAAGTGCCATTCGTCGGGGCAGCTGGCTGCCTGAAGCCGCTGCTTTTGTGAAAAGCAACCAAGACACGCTCAGCCGTTTGCCCACAGCCTATTTTGTGGTGTGTCTGACCATGAAGGACGACACGCCTGAAAATCGCGAGAAAGTCCTGGCCTACCTTGATCCGGTACGAAAAGATGCCCCAAGAGTAAGACCTGCGGCCGTGGGCCTTTTCCCGGGGGTGCTGGATTTCGGCAAGCTGTCGTTCGTGAACCAGTCCATACTCAAGGCAAAGGGGGTTTCCGAAGGGGACTACCGGAACTTGGCAGCTGAAAAAGGCTGGGCTTCCAACGTGGGCCCTGCGCTTGTTGCGGCACAGCCCCGAGAGTAATGTGAGGGGGCAGTCGGGGACTCTAGCTCAGATTTAATCCGAGCCGGCGCAAACAGACAAAATCGAGAACCCTGTTTACGATTTGTCCTGCTGCTGGTTGTGTCCTTCGTGAGTGACCGGGCTCTGCACCTTGTAGCCTTTTTCCACCGCAATGTAAGTCACAGCCGCACCCGCACCCGCCGCAGCCACATACCAGCACCCAGAGATTGCAGGAAACGCTGCGATCAGAAGGATTAGTCCGAAAAATCTTTTCTTCATAGTTGTGCTCCTCCCCTTCTTATAGCTCCTGCTAGCCATCCGTCTCTAACTCACCCGTTCGTTCGTTAACTCAGTTCCGGATAAACACTGACTCCTCGAGCTTAAGCCTTAAGGCGCGGCAGAATGACTGACGGCCAGATCAAGTCAGGTCCTGCTGCCTGCCTAAAGCGTTCTCCGCTCGGAAACTAGAGCTACGGGATCGATCTGGTCAGCCTTAGGCATTTGTAAACGTTCGTTAATCCTCGGTACTGGTATGAGTCGTGCAATTATATAGAGCAAAGAAAGTGCCGAATGATAGGAATCGAATGTAAGTTATTGATATTTATATGCTGTCTAAGGTGATCGCCTGCTTCAATTGATCAAGGTGTGGAGGGAAATTTTTACAGATAGAAGACGATAGATAAAGCAGTTTTCTGCGTGCCCATTGGTATCCTATCGAATTTACGTGGGTTTAATGCGTATAGCACGCTGTAGGAGAAACCCTGCGTCGGGAAGGGTGTTTCCAAAGAGGTCCCTGCTCAGGGGCAACATTGAACCAAAGTGGAGAATAGAGATAGAGAGCTTTCAATGAAAGAGATCAGGTACCAAGTCATAGAATGGGATGAGAGATACTGGATTGTTGATGAAGGGACGCTTTTGGCGGAGAAAAAGATCACACCGAATTTGATCGACGGTGAAGTCAAGGTCATTCGTTTGAGTGTCCAAGACTGCCCCTTGAAAGTCAACTGCATCGAGCTTGAAGGCGAACCAGGAGAAGAGGTCTGTTCGATCTGCAAGTACTTGGGAAACTATCATTACCTGAGGACGACAGTCCCCTGCCATTACGGTGGATACTCTGAAAGAGACCTTTTGAAAATACTGCCTGACCCTTTCTCCGTCAAAGCCAAATACGCGAGAGTGTTTTTCTCTCCTGCAGGAAATCCTGTCAAGAAATCACATGCCCATTTGGTTTGTGACCGGAGCGACAGGTCCTGAAGCGAGCACCAGAACATAGAGCGTGGGCTCATCAATGAACGTTTCTATTTCAAACCCAAAGGGTCGGAACAGCTCCCCGGCTTCGGTTTTTTCCGGGAAGGGATCTAACGGAAAGGAGGCCCTTTCGCGCATCGAACGAGTGAACGATTTGCCCAGAGGATGACTGATCACCATGCGGCCTTGTGGTTTCATCATCCTGCTGAGGTTGCTGAAGGCCCCTGCTTTATCAATGATGTTGCCGTAGCAGGCATTGATGAAGACCACGTCAATGCTGCTTCCTGGCAGCATCAGATCGCGGACATCAGCAAGAATCGTCTCGACGTTAGGATATTTCTTGCTGTTCAATTGCCTGAGCATGGCCTCTGAGAGGTCGCAGGCGTAAATCCACTTGGGTTCGTATTTCTTGATAATGGGGATCAGGATTCCCGTGCCGGTTCCCACATCAAGGACCGTATCCCCTTTCTCGATCTTGCCGCTTTCCACGATTTTCTCAAGACGTTCAGGCACGCCCTCAGGCAAGGGAGGCTCAAAGAGGTGGTGGAGCCTGTCAAAAGTCTCCCGCTGGATCCTGTTGACCCTCTGGATTTCCTCTGCACTGACCGTTTTGAATGGGGCCATAGCAAATCCTTCGCCATAGGTTTATGACGGACACCACCACAATGACATGCGCCCTGGTTTTCTGCAAGTCAGAAGGCGCAGAGTTGCTTACCCATCAAGCTGGGGAAAATCAGTTTCCTTAACTGGTACCAATTGCTGCACTCTGACACCTTGTTAAACTAGCTTCAGATCCTCGTTTTCAACTATGTCAGACATGTCGCAGGCTCTCTGATCATGCGGTATCCTGGCGTTCCGGAAGGCTATGAAAGGTGAAGTTTGGAGTGCGATGGCGTCGTTTCCCAGGACCTAAATAGTGAAGATCGGCAGGCGTATTTTATATTGCTTCTCCGCGCCAGCATGCGTATCGAAATCCTGATCAGCCCATTTTCAAGTATTGGAATCCTAGTC
>JALOPA010000459.1 GCA_025454125.1 Thermodesulfobacteriota bacterium | reverse complement strand
CGCTTGAGGACCGTCTCGCTGTCGCGAGACTTGAGGCAACTCCCAATCACGAAAACACGAAACGGGGAAAACACGAAGGAAAACCTCTATTGGCTTTTTTTCGTGCTTTTCAATTTTCGTGCTTTCGTGGTTCGATTTGCTTTTGAATTGATTGAGAGCACTCCATTGGAGGAGCGGTCTCAAGGCCGTCAGGCCGCTCCTCAAGCGAAGCGATCAGATATTTGCCTTCTGCTGCACCGGCACTTCTTCGTAGCCCGAACACATGGCCCTGATGTGAGCGGTCAGGGAATGGCCGGTGGTGGTCATGTAGACGTGGACCACCAGGAACACGAGCAAAGCGAAACCTCCGGCCATGTGCAAAAAGGCGATCGTGCTCAGGCTGAACGCCGTGATCCCCATCTCCGGCCAGGAGTTGTACATGTAGTAGAGTAATCCTGTGACCATCTGATAGGGAATCAGGAAAACGGAAATGCCAAGATAGGTCAGCCTCTGGAGCGGGTTGTGCTTGACCCTTTCGCTCTTGGGGACCGGGTGCGGTTCACCCCTGAAGATCCCGATGGCGTAGTAGAGCATGACCCTGAAAAGCATTTTGGTGGTGGGAATGTAATATTTCCACTGACCGGTGGTCAGATGCCAGAAGACAATGAAGGCGTAGAGGACCAGCCATGCGATTCCGAGAAAATTGTGCCACTCCACGGCCCTTTTGAAGCCGAAGAGGGTGTACCCAACGTGAATCTCGTATCCCGTGAGACCCAGCAGAACCACAAAGGCCGCCTGGACCCAGTGCCAGAATCGCTCAAACCGGGTGTAGAGGTAAATCCTCTCGAAGGTGCACTCATCATTCGTCATCATGTTGCTCATTTTTCTTCTCCCTTCTTTTGCGGCTCACCAGGCGACCGGCGCCGTGGCCCAGAACGGCAAGGAGGGCCACCATCACGGCTCCCCAGCCGATCACGTTCAGCGCTTTGTTGCCGTCACGGCCGGGCATGTAGAACCCGTCCAGTTTGGCCAGCCGGCCGTTGCTGGAGTGACACTCCGTGCAGGACAGGCTTTTTTCTTTGGGCGCCACCATGTGGGTTGTCTGGAACATGTACTGCGTTTCCGCGAAGTCGAACTCCCCGCTGAAAGGCAGGCCGGTGTACTCCATGCCCTTGGCGATGGCCGTCTTCCAATCGTAATCGCCCCAGTACGCTCCCGAGCCTTTGGGCCCGAAGAGCTTGGGAACCGCCATGGTCTTATGAACCTTGTCGTAGGGGGTTTTCCCATTGTGGACCTTGAAAGGATAGATCCGCGATTTGGGATCGTTCACATTCCCCTCGGGGTAGTTCAGCTGGGTCACCTTGCCCGGATCGATCTTGTCCGTGAGCAGGACGTTTCTCATGACCCCGTTGTACCAGTAATACTCGGGCTTCACATTCTTTTCCCAGACGAACTCGCCCTTCATGCCGTCATAAACGGGCCGACCGTCCTTCATCTTTTTGATGGGCTTCCCATCCTGGCGTTCCCCGGCCTTGGACCAGTCCCAACTCATTTTGGTGGAATTGACCCTTGCGAACTCGGGGATGTGGCAGGTCTGGCAGGCGACTTTGTCCGTGTGATCATTGGCCTTGACGCCCGGCTTGTGGGGTTTTTCCGTGTGGCAGGAAACACAGGCGATCCGCTTGATGATGTCCGACTCCAGAAGGCTTCGGCGATCTTCCGTGGCCGAGACGTTGTAATGCCTGCCGGAAATCATGTGCTTCTCGGTCGAGTGGCACCGGGTGCAGTTGAAGTTCTCACCCTCCATGGCCATGTGCACGTCCAGAGCCCGGTTCGGCTTGAACATGGAAGAATCAAGGTCCCCGTGCTTCACCCCTTCCCCGCCGCCGCCGAAAAAGTGGCAGGTGCCGCAGTTTTTCCGCGTCGGGAGTCCGACGCTCTGGGCCACCTTGTTCCACTCCGGCGGGTTGTAGGTCTTGTTCTCCATGGGGAACAGGGTCGGTTCGGACACGGGATTGCCCGCCATGGTCGGGAATTTCTCATAGGTCCCGGTCTGTTCGTGGCAGACGAGGCAGTCGATCTTTTCCTGGGCGGAGAAATCGAAGGTTTTGTCTTTCCACCCATACCCTGCGTGGCAGGAGGTGCACCGCGGCTCATTGGAAGGAATGGCGACACAGAAGTTGTTGACCACGAGCCCCCCTTTGCCGATTTTCCCATCCGGGTCGGCCGGGCTTTTCCATCGCCAGTGAAGCGTCTTCTGAAATTGCTTTCCCGCCTCCGTGTGGCAGCTCAGGCAGGCTTTGGTCACTTCAGGCCCGCTCTTGAACTCCTGTTGAAGAATCTCGAACTTGGAGTGATCCGCCGTGAAGTTCTTGAAATGGCTCGCCCCATACTCCTCTCCCTTGCCCGGCTTCTTCTCCGGGGTCGCTGCTCCGGAGAGACTCGGGCTCAGGTTCAGCGCTGCAACAAGCAGAAGCGCCAGAGCCCATCGCATCCAGCCCAATTTCATTCTTACTCCCATTTCTCTTTCCCCTGTTCCTGTTTTGTGGTCAGTCACCCTCTCACCCTTTTCGGATGGAGAGACGAAAGCACTCTCCTTCTCTTGCAAACGATTCCAGACTGTCCTGGGACTGCTTCAGAATCATGGAAAAAACTCCAAACAAGTCTGGACCCCGGTTCTTGTCCGCCCTCCGGAGGCGGGTAAACCTCTGGCGGGTTCACCGGGGTGATGACTTCTTACGTGGCCATCAACATTGATGCTATGAGGATTGCAAGCCCTATGCCCCCCAAACGGGTCAACTCGCTTTTTGTAACTAACTGTTATTCCATAAGGAATATTTGTCGAGCTTGACGCCGGCCCAAGGAAGTGTTTAAAGTGCTTTAAACAGATGATTAAACAGGTGGCTATGGCATGAACACCGAGGAGATCAATCGTTACCTGAAGGACATCATCGGCACCATGAACGAAGGACTGCTGCTGGTTGCGCCGGATGGAACCATGTTGATGGTGAACAAGGCCTTTGAGGAGCTCACAGGGTATAAGGAGGAAGAGGTTCTGGGCAAGCCCTGCACCCTCCTCAGTTGCGACGCTTGCGAGACCACTCTCAAGGCGGGCGGCACGTCCTGGTGCAGCCTCTTTGAAAAGGGCCAGGTGGTCAGGAAGCGCTGTTCCCTCATCCGGAAGGACGGCTCCTGCCTTCCGGTTCTCAAGAACGCTTCCCTTCTCAAAGACGACACCGGCCTCCCCCTGGGAGCCGTTGAAACTCTGATGGACATCTCCGAGCTGGAGCGGCTGGATCGCGAAGTGAACCAGCTGTCGCACCGGCTGGAGACCAAGAACGGCTTTCAGGGGATTGTGGGAAGCTCTGCGGTGATGCAGAGGGTCTATCAGGTCATCGAGAAGGCCGCCATGAGCGATGCACCGGTCATCATTTACGGAGAGAGCGGCACGGGAAAGGAATTGGTGGCGAGGGCCATTCATTTCACGGGCAGGAGAAAGGACGCCCCCCTTGTTCAGCTCAACTGCGCGGCGCTCAACGAGGCGCTGCTCGAAAGCGAGCTCTTCGGCCACATCAAAGGCGCCTTCACCGGGGCCTATCGTCATCGAATCGGCCGGTTCGAAGCCGCCCACGAGGGGGATCTTTTTCTCGACGAGATTGCCGACATCCCCCTGGCCACCCAGGTGAAGCTCCTCCGGGTCCTGGAA
>JALOPA010000458.1 GCA_025454125.1 Thermodesulfobacteriota bacterium | reverse complement strand
TTTTTATTCATACCAGAAATCAAGCGCCCTGTCGAGACCGTTGGAGGTTTCCTCTTTCTTTATGACACCCCGTCATGGTTTTGACGCGCCACGACACCGGGTTCCTCAAGAGGTTAGAGTTTTAAAAAGAATTGCTATGCGCTTCCCTTTTAACATCGGAATATGGTAGGGGATATCCGGTTCTCTTCTTCAGCTTCAGCTCATCTGGAATCCTTGCCCACGAGGGCATTCCGGGCAGAAAAGGCTGCGCAGCCACAGGCGCCCCAAAAAGATGGAAGTGAGGCAACGCGCTCATGGGAACGGACAATCTCTACAAAGCCTTTTTCGACCACGCGACCGACGCCATCTACTGTCATGAACTCCCCGGCCCCTTCATCCAGGTGAATCCTGCCGCATGCCGGATGCTGGGCTTCGAGAAAGCGGAACTGCTTCGAATGCGTCCTGAAGACATTTCGATTTTCAGAGCGGCCCGCCTTGAGACTCACCTCAAGAGCATCAGTGAAAAGGGATACGCCAGCTGGCACTCCAAACATATCCGGAAGGACGGCTCTCTCGTCGATGTGGAAGTGAGGGCAACCCTGCTGGAACACGAAGGCAGACCCACCCTGCTCGCGATCGCCCGGGATATCTCTGAGCAAAAAAAACTGGAGAGCCGCCTCATCCAGGCGCAGAAAATGGAAGCCATCGGAACACTGGCAGGCGGCATCGCCCACGACTTCAACAATCTGCTCATGGGAATCCAGGGCAGGATTTCGCTCATGCTCATGGAAGGCTCCCCGCCACCTTCTTTTGCGGAGCACCTCAAAGCCGTGGAGCAGTACGTGCAAAGCGCGGCCAGGCTCACCAAACAGATCTTGGGGTTCGCCAGGGAAGGTCGATATGAGGCAAGGGTCACGGACCTCAACGAACTGGTGAGACGCAGTTCAACCCTGTTCGGCAGGACAAGAAAAGAGATCAGGATCTATTTCACTTCTCAAAAGGGCCTCTGGTCGGTTGAGGCGGACCCCGGGCAAATCGAGCAGGTGCTCCTGAACCTCTACCTCAATGCGTGGCAGGCCATGCCGGCCGGAGGTGACCTCTATCTCGAAACCACGAACACGTCTCTCGATAAAACCCGTGTCTCCCCCTACGCTCTTGAACCGGGCAGGTTTGTCCGGGTGTGCGTGAGCGATACGGGCACGGGCATGCCCCAAAGCGTGGTCCAAAGAATCTTCGACCCTTTTTTCACCACCAAGACCGTGGGCAGAGGCACGGGGCTTGGGCTTTCCACAGCCTACGGCATCATCATGAATCATGGAGGGTTCATTGAAGTCTCGAGCGAGGAGGGAGAAGGGAGTTCCTTCTCCTTTTTCCTCCCGGCAACGGAAAAGGCACCGGATCCACTCGGCGAGCGTCCTCAGGAGATTACGAGGGGCTCTGAAACGGTCCTTCTGGTCGATGACGAGGAGATGGTTCTCGATGTGACCAGGGAGATCCTCGAGAAGACGGGCTACCAGGTCCTGACGGCCCGCAGCGGAAGAGAAGCCGTCGAGGTCTATGAGAGGAATCTCCCCCGCATCGCCTTGGTGATTTTGGACATGATCATGCCGGACATGGGCGGCGAAGCGACTTTCCGGAGACTCAAGGACCTCCATCCGGAGGTGAAAGTCCTCATTTCCAGCGGCTACAGCTTGGACGGGGCCGCCTCACGCATGCTCGCACAAGGCTGCCGGGGCTTCGTGCAGAAGCCCTTTCTGCTCCACGAGCTTTCCCGGAAGCTCCGAGAGGCGCTAGCTTAGAGCTTCTCTCAGTTTCGTGGCCAGGGCTTTCATGCTGTAGGGCTTCTGGATGAAACCGCGGCACCCGTTTCGAAGCATCTTTTCCGCTTCTCCGTCCAGACTGTACCCGCTCGAGAGGAGAACCTTCACGGCCTGATCAATCCCTTTCAGCTTGAGATAGGTTTCAGCCCCGCTCATGCCGGGCATGATCATGTCGAGCACCACCAGGTCGATCCGCTCCCTTTGCGCCCGGTAGATATTCAGGGCCTGGTCCCCGGTTGCCGCGACAAGTGCCGCGTATCCCAGGGCCTCGAGGAGATCCTTTCCGACGCTCGCCACCATCTCTTCATCATCGACAAGGAGCACGGTTTTCTTGGGCGCTCCCTTCTCCCGCGCCGCTGCCGTGTCTTTCCGTTTTTCTCCGCCCGGCTCTTCATAGGCCGGGAGAAGAATTTCGAAGGTGCTGCCCCGGCCTTTCTCGCTCGTCACGTTGATGAAGCCCCCGTGATTCTTGACAATGCCGTAGGCCGCTGCAAGACCTAAGCCCGTACCCTTACCCACCTCCTTTGTGGTGAAAAAAGGCTCGAAAATCCGCTCCTGGGTCTCGGGGTCCATGCCCACGCCCGTGTCCCTGACGGTCACTTGGACATACCTGCCCGGTTTCACGGTGTAGGGTCGGATATAGTTCTCATCCAGAAGAAAGTTTTCCGTTTTAACGTAAAGATGGCCTCCGTTGGGCATGGCCTGGCCCGCGTTGATATAGAGGTTCATCAGGACCTGCTCGATCTGGCCCTGGTCCACTTTGACGGGCCACAGATCGGGTTCCCACTCCTGATGAAGGATGATCTCCCTCTTGGTGGAAGCGAACACAGCGGTTGTCTTTTCCAGAACCTCATTCAGGTCGACTTTCTTGACCTCATACTTGCCGCCCCTGGCAAACCCGAGGAGTTTCCTGGTCAGGTCCACCCCGCTGCGAACATAGTCTTCCACCTTTTTGAGCTTCCTGTACCTTGCGTCGGCAGGGTCCAGATCCAGCAAAAGCAAAGAGACGGTGCCCAGGATGCCGGTGAGCAGGTTGTTGAAGTTGTGGGCAATGCCTCCGGCCAGGGTGCCCAGGGACTCTATCCTCTGGGCAGCCTGGAACTGTCGTTCCAGACGCTTCGTTGACGTGAGATCCCGTGCAATCCCCCAGAGCCCGTTCACGGCTCCAGTGCGGTCACGCAGAGGCACTCGCGTCACATGAAAGGTGGTGGGCATTCCTCTCATGGGGATCACCATTTCCTTCTCCAAGGTCTCCCCATCGAGCACGCGCCGATCCTCTTCGTCGAACAGTTTTGCGGCTTCCTCTTCGAACAGATGAGGGTCGGTTTTTCCAATCCACTCAACCGCGGGAAGTCCAAAAAGCCGCTCCATGGCGGGATTGACCCAGGTGTATGCCAGGCCCCGGTCTTTCATGAAGATCGCATCCTGGGCGGTCTCAAAGAGGGAACGGAAGGAGGCGTCCTTCCTCAAGGAGTCTACTTCTTCTTTCAACCGCTCGTTGATTTCGAGAAGGTGGAACGTCCTTTCATGGACCACTCTATCCATTTCTTCTTTGAATTCCGCCAACTCCGCTTCAGCCCGTCTTCGCTCCGAAGCGATCGACCGCTTCTGCTCCACAGCCGTTTCCACGGTTTTGAGCAGAGCAGCCCTGCTGAAAGGTTTGAGGACGTAAGCGTGGGCACCGCGTCTGAATCCCTCGACAGCCTTGTCCGCAGAGTCGTAGTCGGCTAAGAGAACCACACGGATGTCCAGGCACTGTCGAAGCAATTCCTCCACGGTTTTGAAAACATCCGCCTCCTCGAGACCCACGTTGACCAGCGCAGCGTCGAAATCAAGCCCTTTCACGAGGGCCGAAACCTCCGCGAGGCTTTGGGCCGAGTGGAACTCCCAGCT
>JALOPA010000457.1:3714-4954 GCA_025454125.1 Thermodesulfobacteriota bacterium | reverse complement strand
TGGCGATGAGGAGCTCGTTCTTGTTCCCGTAGTAGTTGTACAGGTTGGCGGCGGTCATGTTCATGCCGGCCCCCAGGCGGTTCATGGAGAGCCCGTCGTACCCGTCCATTACAAGGATGGACAGCGCCTCGTCCAGGATCTGGTCCTTGACCTCTTCGATCTCTTCGCTGCTTCTGGTTACTTTCGGCATGGTTTTATTAATAGACGGGCTTATCGTCGGCCCGGTATCTATTGTTCTCCTTAATTATTTATTCCTTTGGATGCAATCAGACGCTTTACCGGCGACTTCACCGTACGCGATGTGCAAGAGCGCTGTCCCACTGTTGGCGTTGACCTGTTGAGAAGGATCCTGAGGGAGGAGAGAAACGCAGGAAGACTGAAGTGCCTGGGCCGAGGCCCGATGGCCAAATGGCGAAATAGGTAAAATACCTAATTAATAGGTACTGAGTTGTTCTGGAGTACCTATATAGGAGTTGGAATAGCTCCAAGAAACCATGTCTTATCGATACTCAGTTCAATCCTCATTTTGCATAAAGGTTAATCATCACGAGATCTGTTCAAGCAAGGGCGGAACGAGGTCAGGACGGTGAAGAGGTGATGACAATAGGCTGCGAATGAAGCAGCACCATTCCATCGCGTCCTCCGACCTGTCCCGAGTAGCCCTGGTCGCCTGTGGGGCCGCCAGAGGCGGGCAAACTTCAGCGAAGACGGAATTTTGAGCGACGGCGGTTGGCGAAGAAGGGTGTCCTCTGCCTTTGCCATTCTACTTGTATGAAATTTCTCCCGGCCGAAATTGCGAACCGCAGAATTTCGAAGTGTTCTTTCCTTCGACATTCGACATTCAGAATTCGACATTCGATATTCTCTTTTGAAGCTTCCTGTTCGATCAAACTGGCCGCCTCAGCGGACAGCGGCTAGGCTGTCTACTGACTCGTGTCTTCTGTCTTCTGCTTTGCCCATCCTTCCAATATCCCTGCTGTTCTCTGAGGCTCCGCGGCTCTGAGGTTTACCCGCCTCTGGCTGGTTCTGACCTCTGTCTCATGTCTTGTTCTTTCCCCGTGATCTTTGACCTCTGTGGCTCCGAGGCTGCGAGGTTCTGAGGTTTCTTGGCCTGGCGTAGCCAGAGGCGAAGCCGGCTTCTTCCCCCATGCTTCCATTCTTCCACCATTCCTGATTTGCTTTTGACCTTCCCTGTCAAACCCTCGCCGTAGCTTCAACCAGCATTTCCAGTGCGCCGATA
>JALOPA010000457.1:0-3694 GCA_025454125.1 Thermodesulfobacteriota bacterium | reverse complement strand
ATTTCCTAAGTTTTTCCCTTGACATAATAACAGTTAACTGTTATTTTACTGGCCATGGAGACAAAACAGTACACCATTGAAGACCTTTGCGAGTTAACGGGTCTATCAAGAAGAACCATAAGGTACTACGTTCAGGAAGGGCTCATTGAGCCGCCTGCGGGAAGGGGCAGGGGAGGATTTTATTTTGACAGTCATTTGCATAAACTGCGCAAGATCAAAACCCTTCAAGACAAGGGTTTGAGGCTCTCCGCTATCGTTCCGGTTCTCAAAAGAAGAGAAATGTCGGAAATGCCGGAGGAGATCATCGCCAGGGAAATCTGGGTCCGGTACCCCATTGCGGAAGGTGTCGAGATCCATATCAGCCGTGACCTGGAGGAGAAGGAGCGGAAGAAACTGGATGAGATTGTCAGGGTGGCGCGGTCCATCCTGAAAGGAGGGGACGTGAATGGGGATTGAGTTCGGTCTTTTTAGAATAAACAAGGAGGGCATCGGCACCCCTATCCCACTGCTCGGGGTGAAAGCGCAAGGAGAGATTATCGGGCGGGGAGCCGGGGTCCGCGTGTTTCAGAGGTTCAGGAACCAGGAAACAAAGGCTGTTGAAGCCATATACAAATTCCCCCTTCCTGAGGGAGCCGCCGTATGCGGCTTCAAAGCGCACGTCGACGACCGGGTCATTGAAGGCAGGGTGGAAGAAAGAGACAAGGCTTTTGATATATATATATGACCGGGCTCTCATTAAAGGACATGGAGGGTATCTGCTGGACCAGGAGCGACCCAACATCTTTACCTTGTCCGTGGGCAATCTCAACCCGGGCTCCGAGGTCCTGGTAGAAATAGAGTACGCGACTCTGCTCGACGGTGATGGAGAAACCGTGAGGTTTTTTCTCCCCACGACGATTTCACCCAGGTACATCCAAAACGGGGCAAAGGATGATTCGGGTATCCCGGTGGACGGGAAGCTTCATTCCCCTTATGCGACGGATGTTCCCTACGGGCTTTCGGTCTCTTTGAACATCCACGAGGGCAGCCAGCTCAAGGCTGTCGATTCGCCCAGCCACCACATCAGGATAGAGAACATGAAGGCCGATCCGGTCCGTGTGTCTTTCTCTTCAGACGAGGTGAGAATGGACCGCGACTTTGTCCTGAGCATCGTCTACGAAGAGGCTTTTAAAAGCCGTGCCTATCATCACCGTTTCGAAAACGAGAGCTTCCTCCAGCTCGATCTCCTGCTCGATCAGGACGACGTGAACAAAGCCCGGCCCAAAGAAGTGAGCCGCGAGATCGTTTTCGTCCTCGACTGTTCCGGCTCCATGGGAGGGGATTCAATCGAGCAGGCAAAGAGGGCTCTTGAAATATGTCTCAGGGGCTTGCCGCAGGGCGTGGGTTTCAACCTCTGTCGGTTTGGATCAAGGTACGAGTTCATGTTCAAACGATCCGAGAAGTACTCCGAAACCACGCTGAACAGGGCTCTCGGGTATCTTCACAGGGTGGATGCGGACCTGGGCGGCACCGCGATCCTCGCACCCCTCAAGGGGATTTGTTCAAAAAGAAACGATAGCAGGCAGGACATCATCCTTCTCACGGACGGCCAGGTGAGCAACGAGCAGGAGATTTTCGAACTGATAAGAGAACACCGCGCCCACACCAGGGTTTTCCCGGTGGGCATCGGAGCCGGGTGCAACGAGCATTTCAACAAGGGGCTTGCAAGGGCCGGAAACGGAGCTTCAGAATTCATTTACCCCGGGGAGAGAATCGAGCCCAAGGTTTTGAGCCTCTTCGGCAAGGTGGGTCAAGCGGGGTTGGAGAATCCTTTGATAGCCTGGGGTGCCGGTGAAGCGGAGCAGGCGCCTGTCACGCCGGCGATCTTTCTCGATAGCCCTGTCACGGTCTTTGCCCGAACTGGCGCTTCGGATTTCACCGGCAAGGAAGTCGAAGTGAAAGGCAAAATCAACGGTACTGAAAGGAGGTGGAGAATACCGGTTCTGGAGGCGCCGAACGACAACCTGCCTATTCCTGTGCTCTGGGCCAGGGAGCGGGTGAGAGACCTTGAGGAATCGGGCGAGTTCAAAGCGGGAAGAGGGTCAAGGCAAGCGGAAAGGAAAAAGGAGTCAAGGGAGAAGACCATACTGGAAATCTGCAGGCGCTTCGGGATCCTCTCGCAGAGCACGAGCTATGTGGCAGTGGAAGAGAGAGAAGAAAAAAACAGGACCACCGGTGAGATCGAGCTTCGCAAGATACCGGTGTTGGTCACCATAGGCTGGCATGGTGTGGGAAGCACCTCCGGCAGGTTTGCGCTCTCTGCGAGCCAACCAATCGTCAAATTGGCCATGGCAGATTCCGTAGACTATGGTCGCGTATTCGACGCGCGGATTGCCAAGGATCACGGTGAGCAAATGTCGGGGCCAAGGCGGCGAGAGCTTCGCGAGGACTCGATGATCGGATATGGCGAGTCTTTCGAAACGCAGGTGGACGAAAGGCAGAGGGAGCTCGAATTTGTTTTCAAGATCCTCACTTCTCAAAGGGCTGAAGGCGGCATCATGCTTGATGAGAGACTCTCGGGTTACTTCGGCCTCGATTATGAAGAACTTCAGCACATCGCAGAAGAAATCGAAGTAACTGTGCGCGTCGACAAGTTCCTTCTGCTCTCGACCGCAATTGCCCTGAAAGTTCTGGAAACCCGTTTTGGAGCATTAAGTCGATCCTGGCTGCGAATGGCGCAGAAAAGCAAAGAATGGGTGATGGACGTTGTGAACAAAGGAGCCCCCGGGATTCGAGGAAGGGATCTGACGGCGTGGGTTGACGAATTCGTCAGAAGAACAGTTTAGGGGGTTTGATGAACACCAACAAAGGTTCTGGACAGGATGAATCGCCGCTCACAGGGTGCTGACAGGAAAGGAGGGGTGTCATGTCTGCTAACGTTGGTGAGATGTTTTACTTTGGTCCGGTTCCCTGGCACGGACAGGGGAGAAAGCTCGATCAACCGGCGAACATGGAGGAGGCCATCAAGGCCGGGGGCCTCGACTGGGAGGTTGAGGAAGCGCCCCTCATGACGGACGAGAAACCGTCTTCTCCAGTGCGGACCCGGTTTGCCATTGTTCGCAAGGACCGGCCAAGGGGGCATCCGGGAAGGGTTCCCTCTGGGGTGCGCTGAATGCCGTCCTTGAATATGCGGATCACTACGAGAGGAACGGAGGCAGCAGCATATCTTCAGGCCTCTTCGGTTCGGGCGCCCTTCTCAAGCGAAAGGCCTTTGATCTTGCCCTTACGTATCTTTCTCTGTAGGTGGCAGAGAAGATCGCCGTTAGAAGAGGAGGGGCTCTGCGATGAAGGCCCTAGGGAGCAAGGCAGAACTGGTTCCTTGCGGTCGAGACGTTCCTCGTTCAAGAAAGGGGGTTCTCCCGTGAAAGCGACTCTCCAAAAAAATGAACTGCTCCTGCACAAAAAGCATCTCAAAACCCTGGGACTCAAGAAAACCGCGCCTGCAAATGCGGAGGTGACCCTAACGGTGGCAGAGAAGTTCGTGGTCACAGGTCCCGGATTCAGCGAGACGCTGGAGTGCAAAGCGATCAAGTGGGGGACGGCCCGGGTTCCCTACCAACTCTGGGCACTGCTGGTCGAGAAGCTGGTCCCTGCCTCCAGTCGGAAGGAGATCACCATCTCCGTGGGGCACGGGGAATTTCACTATGGGGAGATG
>JALOPA010000456.1 GCA_025454125.1 Thermodesulfobacteriota bacterium | reverse complement strand
GGCGGAAGTGCATGGGAATCGAACCCACCTGACAGCTTTTGGCCGTCACACCGGATTTGAAGTCCGGGAGCCCCACCAGTGAGCTTTCCACTTCCGCGGCGTATATTAATGAGCGAAAGAGCCGGTGTCAATGGGATTTACGAAGAAGGTACACGGTTCACGGTGCAAGGTGCAGGGAACACCAAAGAACTGAAGAAAATCCTGGATGCCCGCCTGCGCGGGCATGACGGAAAAACAAACGGTGTGCGGTGAACAAAAGAAGTTCACAAAATCCTTGCTGCACTCTGCAGGGTCCGAGGAAGTTTTCGTCTTCGGGTTTCACCGTAAATCGTGTGCCGTGACCCATGCACTTTTTCCACTTGCCTTGTGGCGTGCACCGTGTACCGTTCTGCGTTTACCTTGCACCTTGAACCGTGCACCTTGTATCTGCTTTTATGCCAGGTGCTCGATGAGGATGTTCAGAATCCTTCGGATCGGCTCTGCCGCGCCCCACAGAAGCTGATCGCCGCAGGTGAAGGCGGTGAGGTAGTCCGGCCCCATCATCATCTTGTGAATACGGCCGATCGGCACCGTGAGAGTGCCGCTTACCGCCGCAGGCGTCAGGTCCTTGATGGTGGACTCCTTGTCATTGGGAATCACCTTGACCCAGTCATTCCCCATTTCGATGAGGTCGATGATCACATCCAGGGGCACGTCCTTGTTGAGTTTGATGGTCAAACCCTGGCTGTGGCAGCGCATGGCGCCCACGCGCACGCAGATTCCGTCCACAGGGACCGGCTTCTTGGTCCCCAGGATCTTGTTGGCTTCTACAAAGCCTTTCCATTCCTCACGGGTCTGGCCGTTCTCTACGGCTCGGTCAATCCACGGAATGAGACTGGCAGCAAGAGGGACTCCGAAATATTGTGAGGGAAGGGAAGCGCCCCGAAGTTCACCGGTGATCCGGCTGTCGATTTCAAGGGCCGTAGAAACCGGATTGGCGAGCAGGTCTTTGGCCGCGTAACCAAGGGAAGCCATCTGCGCGATCAATTCCCTCATGTGGTTTGCGCCTGCGCCGGAAGCCGCCTGGTAGGTCATGGAGGAAATCCACTCCACATGGCCCGCGGCGAAGAGCCCGGAAACGGCCATGAGCATGAGGCTCACCGTGCAGTTCCCACCCACATACGTTTTGATCCCTGCGGCGAGACCTTCGTCAATGACCTTCCGGTTCACGGGGTCGAGGACGATGATGCTGTCTTTGTCCATGCGCAGCGTGGAAGCAGCGTCCACCCAGTAGCCTTTCCACCCCTTATTGCGCAGTTCAGGGTAGACCTTTTGCGTGTAGTCACCGCCCTGGCAGGTGACCACGATATCGAGAGAAGAAAGAAGGGCGAGGTCAAAGGCATCCTTCAGCGGCGGGATGTCGAGTCCCACATCCGGACCCTTTCCGCCCACGCTGGACGTTGTGAAAAAAACCGGTTCATAGCCCTTGAAATCCTTTTCCGCGAGCATTCGCTCCATGAGAACGGAGCCGACCATGCCTCTCCAGCCAACAAAGCCTATTCTGAGCATTGCTTCCAAAGCCTCCTGAATCATTGTCCCCTCATCTTTACCCGCCGCCGGCAGGCCGACCTTCTCCCGCCGGGGGAAAAGGGGACGAGTTCATTGCACCCAGGCACCTTCGCATCTAAGCGAACTGTCCCAGATCCACAGGGTTATTGATCATAGAAACCGCTGGATTCCGGCTTCCGCCGGAATGACGAAAAATACTTCTCCGTCTTGTTGTAAAGCCATCAATTTTGAGGTGATAAAATAGATACAACTCTCTCTTATTGCAAGAGAAAAATGGGATTAGCAGGGGAGGGGCTTTGGGCTCAGTGGGGCAGCGCGGCAAGACGATCCACCATGTCGCCAAACACTTTCCCAATGGAATCGTGCACGACGAGCTCCGCCTTCGAATCCAGACCGGTTTTATCCCTGTTGATAATCATGAGCCTGGCGCCTTTCTCAACGGCATGGATGGGGATGTACGCAGCGGGATAAACCACGAGGGAAGAGCCGAGCACAACGCAGAGGTCACATTCCTCTGCGAGCCGGTAGGCTTTGGCCATTTTGTCTTCAGGCATGGCCTGACCAAAGGAAACGGTGTCCGGCTTGAGGATACCGGAGCAGTCGTCACAGTAGGGAACCTTCACTCCTGAGAGAAGTCTTTCCTGGATCGAAGCCCGGTCATACTTCTTTCCGCAGCTCAGGCATGAGACGGTAAAGGCATTCCCATGGATCTCGATGATGTTTTCAGGATGGTTTCCTGTTTTGTGATGCAGGTTGTCGATGTTCTGAGTGACGATGCCGGCCAGCTTGCCCAGGGCTTCGAGCTTCAGAATCGCATAGTGGCCCCGGCTGGGAAGAGCGTCTTTCATGGTGTCCCAGAACTCGCTGCTCATTTGCCAGTACTTGACCCTGGCACTCTCGCTGGAGACGATTCTGTCGAAGTAGAAATCCGACGGGTCATATTTGTCCCAGACCCCTCCCGGACTTCTGAAGTCAGGAATGCCTGACTCTGTGCTCAAGCCTGCTCCTACGAAGATAAGGATCTTGCTGCTTGCCTGAATCAGTTCGACGCCGCGCCGGATCAAATCATTTGTCATGGGAATCTCCTTCTCCCTTGCCTTTCCCAACCACGTCGGTTTGGTTTTGGATCGCTATACAGGCACAAAGGTGCAAAGGCACATCCCGCCACACTGACGGCGGGTAAAAGGCACAAAGTAAACCAAGGGACATAGTCGCACAGGCACAGAGGGACAAAGCAGACGACTTGTTCTTTTCTTTACCCTTTTACCCTTTGTCCCTTTGTGCCTCCTAGGCGTACCGAGTCAGGCGGAAAAAGGGGTTGGTCTCGCGCTCCCTACCGATCGTGCTTTCCGGACCATGTCCCGGATAGATGCGCAGCTCATCCCCCAGGGGGAAGATCTTCCGCCTCACTCCTTCTACAAGCTTTTCATGGCTGCCGCCAGGAAAATCCGTGCGCCCTACGGAACCGGCAAAAAGAGTGTCACCGGTAAACACGGCGCCGGGAGCGTAGAGGCACACGCCGCCTGCCGAGTGACCGGGCGTGTGGATGACGGAAAGGGTGTAGGTGCCCACCTGAAGCACCTGTCCTTCTTCCAGGTAGCCGTCAGGTCTTGCGCCGAGCGCACCCGCATCGAGGCGGTGAATCAGGACCGGGGCTTTGGTGATTCGTTTGAGTTCCGCGACGCCGCCCACGTGGTCAATGTGGCCGTGGGTGATGGCGATGGAATTGATGGTGAGGCCGGATCGGGTTATTTCTTTGACGATGCTAAGCACCTCATCTCCAGGGTCTATGACCAGCCCCTGGTTCGTCTGCTTGCATCCCAGGATATAACAGTTGGTCTGGTAGGGGCCCACAATCAGTCTTCTAAGCACTTTGTTCATCTCCTTAAATCTCCCCTCGCCCCTCGTTATTGTCCCAGTCGAGGAATGGGGGGAAACCCTCGTCTTCAGACGAAGACTTCCGTTTGGTTTCTTGCGCCGGGGTTTACGCACGCAGGCACAAAACAGAGAGAGCAAAGGGGATACGACTTGGAGAAAAAATAAGGGGAAACCGTTTCTTGTCAAGCGTGGACCCCACTCCGCAAAGGGGAGAGTCCCAAATCCTCTTGGTAAAAGACACCCCTTCTGCTATATTCAGCCGGAATGACAACCAACCGAGTAAACCCCGGGGAACACACCCCGGAAAATTCGATCACCCTTTGCTGGAGAGGAAATCAGCTATGTTCTCGCTTGCCGAGGTCTATGATCTGGGGATCCGCATCGAAAAGAACGGGGAGAAGTTTTACAGGGATGCTCTGAAACAGGCGTGGAGCAAACCCATTGCCGAAATGCTTAAACGGCTCGCTGAAGAAGAGATCAAGCATGTGGACTTTTTCGCAAAGAGGATGGACGCGTTGAAACAGAAGAGAGAGAACCCTTTTCTGGACGAAATGGGCAGCGCCATGCTCAAGGACATCCTGGGCAATCAAACCTTTTCCTTGAAAGAGGCGGATGTCTCAACGATGAAGAGCGTGGACGAACTCGTAGCCCTTGCCATCGAGTTTGAAAAGGATACGATCCTGTTCTACGAGATAGTCGGCTCCTTCATGGCCGACGAGGAATCGCGCCGAGAGCTCAAGGAGATCATCGAGGAAGAAGAGCGGCATGTGAGGCTCTTTGAAAGCTATGGCGAAAAGGAAATCCTTTTGCCGAGGTTGAACCACAAACCCTGATCCCAAAGGGGAAGAAACTCTCAAG
>JALOPA010000009.1 GCA_025454125.1 Thermodesulfobacteriota bacterium | reverse complement strand
AGCGAGGGGATTTCCACATTCACGATCTGAGCATGCTTTCCGTGTACTGCGTGGGCTGGGATCTCAAAGATCTGCTCAGGCGGGGGTTCAGAGGTGTGGAGGGGAAAGTGGAAAGCTCTCCTCCGAAACACCTTCGTTCGGCCTTGGGCCAGATCGTCAACTTCTTCTACACCCTGCAAGGGGAGGCGGCAGGCGCGCAGGCCCTCTCGAATTTCGACACACTCCTGGCGCCCTTTGTTCGTTACGACGGCCTGGATTACCGAGAAGTCAAGCAAGCGCTCCAGGAGTTTGTCTTTAACATCAACATCCCGACGCGGGTCGGCTTCCAGACTCCCTTCACGAACATCACCCTGGATCTCCAGGCCCCTTCTTCTCTGAGGAGTCAGTACGCGCTCGTCGGCGGCAAGGAAAAGAAAGAAACCTACGGCGAGTTCCAGGCTGAGATGGATCAGATCAACAGGGCCTTTGCGGAGGTGATGAGCGAAGGAGATGCGAGCGGCCGGGTGTTCACCTTTCCCATCCCGACCTACAATCTCTCCCGCGACTTTGACTGGGACAGCCCGAACCTTGAAATGCTCTGGAGAATGACCGGCAAATATGGCATTCCCTATTTTTCCAACTTCGTGAACTCCGACATGTCCCCTGAAGACGCCCGATCCATGTGCTGTCGACTCAGGTTGGACACCAGGGAACTCATGAAACGGGGAGGGGGCCTTTTCGGAGCCAACCCTCTCACGGGCTCCATCGGCGTTGTGACCATCAATCTGCCCCGAATCGGGTACCTGGCGCCCGATGAGAATCATTTTTTTGACAGGCTGAAAGAGATGATCCGCATGGCGGCGGAGAGCCTGGGGATCAAACGAAAGGTCATCGAGCGTTTCACGGAAAACAACCTCTACCCCTACTCGAAGTACTATTTGAAAGACGTAAAAGAGAACACGGGAGCCTACTGGAAAAACCATTTCTCGACCATCGGCATCATTGGAATGAACGAAGCCTGCACGAATTTCCTGGGCACAGGGATCGCAAGCGAAAGAGGCATGGCTTTTGCGCTCAAGGTCATGGATTTCATTCGCCGGATCCTGTCCGAGTTCCAGGAGGACACCGGGGACCTCTACAACCTGGAGGCAACGCCGGCCGAGGGAACCTCCTACCGGCTGGCCATGATCGACAAAAGGGAGTTTCCCGAGATCCTTTGCGCCAACGAGCGTGAATACCAGCAGGGAGCGGCTCCCTTCTACACCAACTCCACCCAGCTTCCGGTGAACCACACGCACGATATCTATGAGGCGCTCCTGCTCCAGGATGAACTTCAGACCAAGTACACAGGGGGCACGGTTTTCCATGCCTTCCTCGGAGAGCAGATCACCGACGTGCAATCGGTCAAGAGCCTGGTCAAGAAGATCGTTCATCGTTTCCGCATACCTTACTTCACCCTCTCCCCTGTGTTCAGCGTCTGCCCCTCCCACGGGTACTTGAAGGGGAACCAGGAAAGGTGCTCTGTCTGCAACAGCGAGACAGAGGTCTATGCCAGAATCGTGGGGTACTTGCGGCCTGTCAAGCAGTGGAATGAGGGCAAGCGCGCCGAGTTCGAATTGAGAAAATCCTTCGACCTCACCGGAGTCTCGCCCTATGTGCTGGATCAGGACCACTTCCCTTCCATTCACGAGCCGGAAACGCGCTATCTTCAGCGCAAGGTAGGCTGAACCTGGCACTCATAAAATGTGCACCTATGAGTGCCAGTAAACTCGAATTCCGGATTTTACGATCCTTATCGAAAGGCACACCGATCAATGTGCTGAACTCTTAACCCCATGTGATGTTAACGGAATATGATCATAGGCGGGTTGCAGAAAACCTCTCTCATCGATTTCCCAGGCAGAGTAAGCTGTGTGTGTTTCGTTTCGGGATGCAATTTCCGCTGCCCCTACTGCCACAACCCTGACCTCGTGAATCACCCCGGACAAGTCTCCATGGATGAAGACGGCTTTCTTGCGTTTATCAGGGAGCGTCAGGGCTTTCTGGACGGAGTCGTCGTCTCCGGAGGGGAGCCTACGCTGCAAAACGATCTCCCTGTTTTTTTGAGCCGCATTAAACGAGAAGGCTTTGCGGTGAAGCTGGACACCAACGGCAGCCACCCAGGGATGATCCAGGAGCTTCTGGCAAAAAGGCTTGTGGATTACATTGCCATGGATGTCAAAACCGAACCTTCCCTTTACCCCCTATACATGCAGTCGGAATTGGATCCGGAGAGCATTCGGTCAAGCATCCGGCTGATCATGGCCTCAGGCCTCTCTTATGAATTCCGGACCACCTGCGTTCGAGCCATCGTAAGCGAAGAAACGGTGGAGTCGATCGGCCGCCTGATCCAGGGGTGCTTCCTCTACGTTCTTCAGCAATTCAGCCCGGCCAGAGTGCTCCAACCCGGTTTCTTTGAGAACGAGAGCGGCCAGTATGATCAGGAAGAAATGGTGCGGCTGAAATCCATCGCAGAACCCTGGGTGCAAAGGTGCATCGTGAGGTAGCTTGAGGTAAGGCACAAAGGGACAAAGGCACATAGGTACAAATAAAGAAAGGGACAAAGTGACATAGGGACAAAGATGTAAAGTGTAAAAACGAAAAAAGAAGTTTTCTGCTTTGTGCCTATGTGCCTTTGCATCTTTGTCCCTTTGTCCCTCTCTTGACAACCCCTCCTATTTCTTCTATATTCGTCCGATCTTTGACTTCGAGTATCCGGTTTGACCACTTTCTCAAATCATGGGATGTGGGGCGGGCGAGTGCGATGGTTTGTGGCTGCTGCGCTCCTGTTGCTCCCCCTCATTATCTATTCGAACACCCTCTTTGCCCGTTTCGGGTTCCGCGACGACTACGCCATCCTGAGAGAGGTTCACGAAGAGCCGGGAAAGGTGGTCCGGCACGTGGGGACCTTTGCCCGGCCCCTTTACGGGATCATGCTCCAGGTGTTTTTCGAGCGCGTGGACGGCATTGACGAGCTTTGGAAGGGGCGGGTGGCCTCGGCCTTGTGCGTCGGAGCGCTGTCGGCCTTTCTTTTCCTGGCGCTGCTCAAACTCCGCTGGCCGATGTGGACGAGCGCGCTTCTGGGGGCCCTCATGACGGTGCTGCCGGCCGCCCAGGTGATCGTCTCCTGGGCCATCTGCTGGCCCCACCTTGTGGGAGGTCTTTGCAGCATTGCCGCATTCCTGATCGGCCAAAAGGGAGGACCTCTTCGCACTGCCGCTGCCGTGTCCCTTCTGGTCACGGGCATCCTGATCTATCAGCCTCACGTCTTCTTCTATTTTGTCCTCGTGGCGGCCGGGCTCGTGGCCTATCAGGACCAAATCCTGCAGTGGCGGACCCGCTGTCTCATCAAACACTTTCTCACCATGGGCTTTGCCCTTGCCACGGCTTACGGAGTCATGCAGTTGCTCTACGCGGCCGGCGTTTTCAAAGAGTCGAACCTGGTGGTTCTCGAAACCGAACCGATAGCCAAGCTGCAGTGGTTCATCGCCGGGCCGCTCCGCAACGCCCTTGCCCTCATCATCCTCAACGATGCGGAAAAAGGCATGGCCGTTGCCTTCATCGCGACGGCGGTCCTCACAGGAGGCGTGATCCTGGTCGGCGGATGGGACAGGTGGAAGACCGGAGGGTGGCGGGAAGGGCTTTTCTGGGCCGTGACCCTGGCCGCCCTTCTGATGGGCGCCTTCACGGCAAATCTGATCTCCATGCAGCGATGGTCCACCTACAGAACCATCTATGCCGTGACCGGGGTGCTGCTGGTCTTTTTCGTCCTGGGGTTGAAGGCTCTGGGTGCTCGCCTCCCGAAACGCCGGGAATGGCTCGCACCGGCCGTGCTGGGGTTGATCTTTCTCGCGGGGCTTCCTCTGGCCCGAATTCAGGCTTACACCCTCTTTGCTCTCCCTCAGCAGGAGGAGCTGGCCCTTGTGGAAGAAGGCGCCAAGAAGCTCGCACTCCTTGAGAGAGCCACAGTTTTCATTATCCGTCCGACGATCGATCACACCTGCGCGCCCCAGCGATACTCGGACGAATTCGGGACCCTCTCTACAGACTCGGACTGGGCGCCCAAGGAAATGCTCAAGCTCCTTTTGAACGGCCGGGTTCCGGATCTGTCTAAACGCTTCAACATCATTTGCGGCCGCTCTTTGCCTGCAGGCCTGTCTTTCCCGGTGGTGATCGACATGCGGCGGCTGAAGCAGTTGCGCCCCAAACTGGAAAACGCCTTCTAAAACGGGCTGAAGAAAAGCGCTTCTCAGCCATGGGACAGGGTCTGCGTTTCGCTTGGTGGCACGGACAAACTTGTTTGTCCGTGAGAGCGCAGAGCGGGGATGACGTCACCACGGACAAGCAATCCGCCGAAGGCGGACAAAAGCTTGTCCGTGGCACCGATTCGGCGGCCTCGGAACGGAAGAACAGGTCAGACTCTGTCGATATCTGTGGGCGTGTCTTATTCCTTCACACGACAGATCTCGAACACAACCGGGTTTGCGGCATCAGGGCAGGCGTGGGGTGCCACATCTTTGTTCTCTTTGAGCCAGGGAAAGGTGGCGCCATACCTCATGGCATAGACCTTTGGAAGGAAGCTGTAGAGAGCGCTCATGCAGATTCTTCCCTGAATCTTCTCTCCATCGAAAATGACCTCGTCGCCGACCTTGTAACCAAAGCCGCACGTTCCTTTCTGGCTCACGACTTTCGCAACAATCTTGTACCCTTGTTCAGGCATTTCTTTGGGTCCCATTCCCTGGTTCTCCTTTCACGTTGTTGCCCGTCGGGGCAGAACTTCAGTTTGATTTCTTCGCCGCGATAAAGGCACAAAGGGGAAGAAAGGGACAAAGTGACAAAGGGACAAAGATTCAGAGGGTAAAGACAAGAAAAGAAGTCTTCTGCTCTGTCCCTCTGTGCCTTTGCATCTTTGTGCCTTTGTCCCTCATTGGCCGGCTTCAGCCGACAGCAGATCACTCAGGTGTTGAACACAGCGCCTGATAGGCCTCCTGGGCATGGTACGAGCTGCGAACAAAAGGTCCGCTCGCAACCTCGCTGAAGCCCATTTCAAGGGCTCTCTTGCGCCACTCCTCGAACTCCTCAGGCGGAACAAAACGCTCCACGGGCAGGTGATCGGCGGAGGGCTGCAAGTACTGGCCCAGGGTGAGGATGCGGCAGCCTGCCTCAAGAAGATCGCTCAGCACCTCCCGCACCTCTTCGGGCCTCTCCCCCAGACCGAGCATGAGTCCCGACTTCGTAGGTATCGAAGGATCCAACCGGTGGGCGTTCCTGAGAAGATCGATGGATCGCCTGTACACGGCACCGGGCCTCACCGAGGCATAGAGACGGGGAACCGTTTCCACATTGTGATTCAGAACATCCGGCCGTGCTTCCAGGACGGTCTTGAGGGATTGCGGATCTCCGCAAAAGTCGGGAATCAGAACTTCCACTTTGGTCCCCGGACTCTTCTCGCGAATCCTCCGAATGGTTTCCGCGAAAATGGAAGCGCCTCCGTCCGGCAGATCATCCCGAGTCACGGAGGTCACCACCGCATAGCGCAGCTTCATGTGGTCGACGGCTTCTGCGACGTGAAGAGGCTCCTCAGGATCAGGAGGTCCTTTGGGGCCGTGCGCCACGGCGCAAAAACGGCAGTTGCGCGTGCAGCGGTCGCCCAGAATCAGGAAAGTCGCCGTGCCCTGGGAAAAGCATTCGCCCAGATTGGGGCAGCAGGCTTCCTGGCACACGGTGTGAAGATGCGTTGCTTGGATGAGCCCGCGGATCGCCTGATAGGTCGCACCGCTCGGGATTCTCCGCTTGAGCCAGGGCGGCTTAGGGAGCCTTTGTTTGTTCGTAGGGTTGTGATTCAAGATGACGTCACTGATTCCTGTTCACTGCTGACAGTTCACTTGTTGCGTTCACTGCTCAACTTATCCTGCAAGAATAGGCTTTCTCGCTGCGGCGACCTCGTCCAGACGCCTTCTTTTGCACTTGGTCGGCGCCTGGTGGAGCAGGTCGGGATTGGTTTTCGCTTCCTCCGCAATCGCCTGAAGCGCATCGATAAGCCGATCCAGGTCCTCTTTGGACTCCGTCTCCGTCGGCTCGATCATGAGGGCGCCGTTCACCACAAGGGGGAAGTAGATGGTGGGCGGGTGAAAGCCGTAATCCATGAGCCGCTTGGCAATGTCCAGGGTCATGACCTTGGCGCCGGCCTGGTTCTTGTCCGTGAAGACGCACTCGTGCATGCAGGGCCGGTCGTAGGGAAGGTGATAGGTCGCTTTGAGCCGTTCCTTGATGTAATTGGCGTTGAGGACAGCGAGCTGGCTCGCTTTCTTGAGGTTGGCGGCGCCCATGGTCCTGATGTAGCTGTAGGCTCGGATCAGCACCCCCACGTTCCCGTAAAAGGCGTGGAGTTTGCCGATGCTCTCGGGAAAGTCGCTGGAGAGAGCGTATTTCCCCTCCTTCCCCACCACACGGGGCACGGGAAGAAAAGGCTCCAAGTGCTTCTTGACGCACACGGGGCCTGCGCCCGGACCGCCTCCGCCGTGAGGCGTGGAAAAGGTCTTGTGGAGATTGAGGTGAAGCACGTCCAGGCCGGTGCATCCCACGTCCATGACGCCCAAAACCGCGTTCATGTTGGCACCGTCCCCGTAGACCAGGCCGCCCCTCGCGTGCACCAGATCCACCACCTCCTTGAGGTTCTCTTCAAAAAGGCCGAGAGTGTTGGGATTGGTGATCATGATTCCTGCCGTGTCCCCGTCCATGGCCTTGGCCACGCTTTCAGCGGAAAGAATCCCCTTGTCGTTCGAGGCCACCGGAACGGGACGATAACCGCAGAGGGCGGCGCTCGCCGGGTTCGTTCCGTGGGCCGTGTCCGGCACGAGAATCTTGGACGGCTTTCTGCCTTTGCTCTTGTGGTAGGCGTGGATGAGGAGCATGCCCGTGAGCTCTCCCTGGGCGCCGGCCGAGGGCTGGAGCGAAACGGCGTCCATGCCCGTGATCTCCGCCAGCATGCGCTCGAGTTCGAACATGAGCCTGAGAAGCCCCTGGGAGTGCCGTTGAGGCAGGAGAGGGTGGGCGCCACCGAACCCCGGCAGCGCAGCGACCTTCTCATTGATCTTGGGGTTGTACTTCATGGTGCAGGAACCCAAAGGGTAGGTGCCCGTGTCCACGCCGAAGTTCCAGGTCGAGAGCCTGGTGAAGTGGCGGACCACATCCACTTCGCTCAGATCCGGGAAGTCCGGGCCGGAGGAGGTGAGGCTCTCTTCCAGTGGGGAAGGCTCCACATCGCGCAGCGGAAGGGAGAACCCCCGCCGTCCGCTCTTGCCCTTTTCCCAGAGCAGGGGTTCATCGAGAACAAGCCCGGTGGTACCTAGACCTTTTTGCATGAAACAAGCTCCTTTAGTTGAACAGCCTTTTGAAATTCGTGCTTCGGGTTTAAACAATTCCAGAGGTTATCTCCTTCACCAGCAGATCCATCTCTTCCTTTGACTTCGTTTCCGTCGCGCAAAAGAGGTAATGATTCTTGAGCTCAGGAAAGTAGGTCATCAGGGGGACACCGGCCACGATCTTCTTTTCAAGAAGCCGGCTGTAGGTGTCTTCGAAGCCCTGGGGCATCTCCGCCACGAATTCGTTGAACGTGGGCGATGCAAAAGGAATTTTTATCCCCGCCTGTCCGAACCGGCTCTTCAGGTATTCGGCCTTGTCATGGTTGAGCTTGCTGAGTTCACGAATCCCGGAAGCGCCGAGGCAGGCGAGATACAGGGTGGCTGCCACGGCGCAGAGGCTGTTGTTCGTGCAAATGTTGGAGGTGGCCTTTTCCCTCCGGATGTGCTGTTCGCGAGTGGCCAGGGTCAGAACGAAGCCCCGGCGTCCTTCCGCATCGACGGTTCTTCCCACGAGGCGGCCGGGCATGTTTCTCACGTGGCTCATCCGGGTGGCGAAAATCCCGAGGCCCGGGCCGCCAAAGGATTGGGGGATGCCCAGGCTTTGGCCTTCTCCGGCAGCGATGTCCGCTCCGAGACTCCCCGGAGTCTTCAAGAGGCCGTAGGCCAGGGGTTCTGTAAAGGTGGTGATGAAAAGACCTCCTTGCTCGCGAGCGCGTTCGGCCGACGCTCCGAGATCTTCGATCACTCCGAAGAAGTTCGGAGACTGGATCGCCAGAGCGGCCAGGTCTTTCAGGTCGTGAAGCGAAGAGAGGTCGGTTCTGCCGTCCGAGAGATAAGGAAGCTGAACGATCTCATATTCCGTGGGCGCGAGATAGGTCTGCACGACCTGCCGGAAGTGAGGGTGAACCAGAGAGGAGACAGCGACCCTGCGCTTCCGGGTGATGCGGATCGCCATCAGGAGCGCTTCGGCCAGGGCCGAGGCTCCGTCATACATGGAGGCATTGGAAACCTCCATGCCGAGCAGCCTGGAAGACAGGGTCTGGTACTCATAGATCGCCTGGAGGGTGCCTTGGCTCATCTCCGGCTGATAGGGCGTGTAAGAGGTCACGAACTCCGAGCGACTGAGGAGATAGGGGATCACCTGAGGAATGTAGTGTTCGTAGCTCCCGGCACCCAGGTAGACTGCGTACTCCGGGGGCGCGGCCATGGCGGCCGAGAGCTCTCCCATAAGGCGGTTCAGGTCCCACTCGCTCAGAGGTTCAGGAAGGTTCATGCCTCGGGTTCGGCGGCAGGTCCGGGGGACCGCGGAAAAGAGATCATCGAGGCTTCCCGCTCCGACGACTTCGAGCATGGAGGCAATCTCTTCGTCCGTGTGAGGCAGGTATCTCATGGCTTCAGTCCTTTTAAAAGGTCGAGATAGGCGGCCCGGTTCATGAGGCTCTTGAGGTCCCCGGGATCGCTCGGTTTGATTTCAATGATCCAGCCGGACTCATAAGGCTCCTTGTTGACGAGCTCAGGAGAATCCTCAAGAACTTTGTTGACGGCGAGCACTTCCCCTCCCAGGGGCATGTAGGTTTCAGAAACGGCTTTGACGGATTCGATGGTGCCGAACTGCTCTCCTTTGGCGTGCCGGCTTCCGACCTGCGGCAGCTCCACAAAGACGATGTCTCCGAGCTGGTCCTGGGCATAGTCGCTGATGCCCACTCGGAACTTGTCTCCTTCGGGCCTGGCCCACTCATGATCTTTGGTAAAAAGAATATCATCGGGAAACTGAAGTTCGCTGATGTCTTTCACGGCTCTCCTCCTTCGTCTGCCGGCGGATTTATAAGATGTAGGGTACTTTCAGATTGTAGGATTTGTAAACCACAAAAGTCTCCACCGATTGAACCCCCTTTATTTTTGCAACCTCCTGGGTGTAAAACTCCAGGAGCCCGAAACCCTCTTTCAGGAGGACCAGGAGGATGAGGTCGAATCGGCCCGTGACCACGCTCACGCAAACCACACCCTTGAGTCTGCTGAATTCCTCCCCCTTCTTGATGAGGTCCATGCTCTGGAGCTTCACCCCCACCAGGACAGACCCGTGCCCCGGCAAGGACTCGGGATCCACGAGCCCTGAGATCTCCAGAACCCCCTCCTCGGCCAGTTTGGCGACGCGGGCTCTGACCGTGTTTTCTGAGACAGAGAGCTCCTCGGCAATGGTTTTGAAAGACTTTCTTCCATCTCGAAGTTGTTTGATGATTTCAAGGCTGATCCGGTCTGTCTTCATGGATGAGCAAATACAACAATATTGATGATTTTGTCAATATTTTTATAATTTCTGGTGGATATGCTCAGAAAAATAGCACAAATTCCTTGAAAAGATAAAATCAACATGATATTCCAGAAACGAAAAAGAAAGAACTATCGAGAGAAGTAAATTATGGCACCTAAGGTCGTTGTCATCGGCGCAGGTCCGGGCGGATACGTGGCCGCCATCAGGGCCGCCCAGCTCGGAGGGGAGGTGACTCTGATCGAAAGAGAGCGTGTGGGAGGAACCTGCCTGAACTGGGGCTGCATCCCTTCCAAAGTTCTCAGAACTTCGGCCGAGCTGTTCGATCGCGCCCGCAAGGGACGGGAGTATGGACTGGCAGTGGACGGCGGGATTTCGCTTGACCTGAGAAGCCTCATGGCGAGAAAGGAAAAGGTCATTGAAAACCAGGCCAAGGGTATTGTGGACATCCTGAAACATCACCGCATCCGGTACGTCCAGGGGGTCGGAACCATTGCCGCGCCGGACAAGGTCACGGTGAGAGGGTACGACGGGGAGGCAGGGGAGATCCCATGGGACCGTTTGATCCTGGCTCTTGGATCAGCCCCTCTGGATGTCCCCGGCCTTGCTGTTGACGGCAAGAGAGTTCTGTCGAGCAACGATGCGCTGGAAGTTCAGGCCGTGCCCAAATCCCTGCTGATCGTGGGGGGAGGCGTGATCGGTTGTGAATTCGCCTTCATTTTCTCCGCCTTTGGGTCCCAAGTCACTGTGGTCGAAGGCAAGTCCCGCCTGATTCCCCTGCCCTCTGTGGACGAGGAGTGTTCCAAGGTGATTCAGAGAGAGATGGCCAAACGGAAGATCCCCGTCATTCTGGAGAGCACCGTAGACAGGGTGGAAGACAAAGGAGAGGGGCTTCAGGTGTTTCTGTCCTCTTCTCCCTTTGCGGAAAGCCCGCCTGGGAAAATCCGCCGTCCGGCGTCGCTGGAGGCGGAGAAGGTACTCCTCTGCATCGGCCGAAAGCCTGACACGGCTGGAGTGGGCCTTGAAAGAATCGGCGCAAAGGTGGACAATCACGGGTGGGTGGTTGCCGATGAGCGGATGAGCACCAGCGCTCCGGGGGTTTATGCGATAGGGGATGCGCTGGGTCCGTCCAAGGTGATGCTCGCCCACGTGGCCTCTCGAGAGGGGATGGTGGCGGCGGAAAACGCAGGAGGTGGGAGAGCTCGAATGAGCTATGACGCGGTCCCCAACGTGATCTTCACCATGCCGGAGATCGCGGATGTGGGGGTCACAGAAGCCCAGGCAAAGGAACAGGGGCTCGAAGCCAGGGCGGAAACCGCCCTTTTCAGGAACATTGCAAAGCCCCACGTGATCGGTGAAATCGGCGGAATGGCGAAGGTGGTTTTCGAAGGGGCCAGCGGAAAAATCCTGGGGGTCCACTTGGTGGGACCTTGTGCCAGCGACCTGATTGCCGAGGGAGCCCTGGCGGTCAAGTCCGGCCTCAGGATCCACGACCTGGCGGACACCATCCACGGCCACCCGACCCTGGCTGAGATCCTGTTGGAAGTCTCCATGAAGGCCCTGGGAAGACCGGTGCATGGATGAAGAAAACCAGTGACGAGTGCGCCAGAGGCGCATAAATGACAAATGACAAGTAACGAGTGACAAGTGACGGCCAAAGACAGAAGACAAGCATACAGAAGACCCGATAACACTGAGGCAATCGAAGTGCTACCGTTGAGGTGAGACGAGCGAATGCAAACCATGAAGAGGAAAGGGGAGAAGCCATGAGCGATCTCAAACGAACCGTGCTCTACGATCGGCATGCAGCCCTTGGAGCTAAGATCGTTGAATTCGGGGGCTGGGAAATGCCTCTTTTCTACCCCACAGGGATTGTGGAAGAACATTTGGTGACCCGCAGGAGTGCCGGACTATTCGACGTCTCCCACATGGGTAGGTTGACGGTCAGAGGCGAAGGTGCCCTTCGGTTCCTGAACCACGTCCTGACCAACAATGCCGGAGCTCTGGACATGAGGATAGTCGGGGCCCAGTACACGCTGATTCCCAATGAAACGGGCGGCACCGTGGACGACGCCTTTCTCTACCGCTTCTCCAACGACGAATTCCTGCTCGTGGTGAACGCCTCCAACGCGGAAAAGGACTGGCTGCATCTGCAAAGGATTCTGCAGGGTTTTGCGGACGTGGATCTCATCGATCACACCGAAGACATTGCCATGCTTTCCCTGCAGGGACCGGACTCTCGAAAGATCCTTGAGTGGACATTGGAATCAGGCTCTTTGCCGGAGCCCGTGCGAAACGCCGTCAGCGTGGCCAAGGTTGCCGGCGCCGAGGCTCGGATCGCGCGCACAGGCTATACCGGGGAACCTTTGTGCTTCGAGCTCTTTGTGAAAAGGGATGACGCGGCAAGGGTGTGGGACCTGCTCCTGGCCAAAGGGGCCGCACCCTCAGGCCTGGGCGCGAGAGACACCCTGCGACTGGAGGCCGGGCTTCCTCTTTACGGCCACGAACTGGGGCAGGATCCTGAAGGTCAGGACATGCCCTTGCTCACCTTTCCCTTTGCCCGAATCGGCGTGAGCTTTGCTCCGGCCAAGGGCGAATTCATAGGACGCGAGGCCCTGGCCCGGCAGTTTGAAGCCCTGGGCCGGATCATGAAACGGGACTACTCCATGAAAACCGCTCTGCCCAGGGTCATCCAGCCTGTGGCCGTGTCTGGACGAGGAGTAGCCCGCAGCGGGGCCGGGGTGTTCAAGAACGGGAAGGCCGTCGGGTTTGTCACGAGCGGAACCATGGTGCCCTACTGGGTCTTCGAGGGGGAGGGGCTGCTTTCGGCCCGAACAGAGCAGAGACAACTCCGGTCGATTGCCCTGGCGTGCATGGACTCCGAGGTCCTGGAAGGCGACCGGGTGACGATCGACATTCGCGGGAAGCAGGTGGACGCCGTGGTGGTG
>JALOPA010000455.1 GCA_025454125.1 Thermodesulfobacteriota bacterium | reverse complement strand
CACACCGAAGAGTGCATTCTGCGGGAACAAGTCGCCCTTCGAGGGGGCATGTCGCTCGAAGAAGCGGTGGCAACCAAAGACAAGAGGCTCTGCACGGAAGTGATGTGCAGGGGCTGCGAGGTCATCACCAGGGAACTCTACGATGAAGGAAGGATTCATGGCGTCATCGGGATCGGAGGAGCCCAGGGGACGGAGATCGCCTGCGCGGCCATGAGGGCTCTGCCGACCGGGGTTCCCAGGCTCATGGCCTCAACCGTAGCCAACGGTCCTCACCAGTTCGGGTTTTACGTGGGCACCAAGGACCTCACCATCATGCACACGGTTTCGGATATGCAGGGGTTGAACTTTCTCACCAAGCGCATACTCGAAAACTCCGCCGGCGCCATTTGCGGGATGGTCAAGAGTTTGCGGCCCGAGGCCATGAAGCCCCACGGTGTCCCCGTAGCCATGTCCATGCTGGGCACCACCACACCCGGAGCCTTGAGGGCAAAAGAAATTCTGGAGAGTCACGGGTTCGAGGTGGTGGCCTTTCACCAGAACGGCACAGGCGGCATTGCCATGGAGGATATGATCCGGGAAGGGGTGTTTCAGGGAGTGCTGGACCTCAACCTTCACGAAATCGGCGATCGCTATGTGAGAGGACTTCACGGCGCGATCCGCGGTGACAGGCTCACCGCTGCAGGCGACATGGGTCTGCCCCAGGTCGTGGCCCCGGGAAGCGGCAATTACACGGTTCAGGGCGCCCCGGAAACCCTTTCCGAGGACATGAAGCGGCGCAAACACTTCAACTACAATCCTCATCTCACCCTGGTCCGGCTCCGCCCCAGCGAGCTGAACGAGGTGGGCAAAGAAATCGCAGACAAGCTGAACCGGGCAAAGGGTCCGGTGAAAGTCTTCATCCCCCTCAAAGGGTTTTCGTTCCCGGACAGAGAGGGTCTTCCCCATTGGGAGCCTGAAGGGAACCAGGCTCTTGTCGATGCAATGAAAAAATACATCAATCCAGGCATCCCCCTGATCGAACTGGATGCACACATCAACGATCCCGGCTTCATCGATCCTGTGGTTGACGAGTTCATGGCCATAATGGCCTCGCGGTATTAGAACCTAACCCTTTCCTCTTCGGAGGCAATCCTATGATCGAAAGAATAGGAGCGGTGGCCGGCGTCCCAACGCCCCAGGCGTCCTACTCCACGTACACCCGTTTCAAGGATTTGATCTTCGTCTCAGGGCAAGTGGCTGTGGAACCGGAGACAGGCCGAATCCCTTCCTCCTTTGCAGACCAGTTGAAGCTTGTCCTTGACCACATCAGGAACATCCTCGAGTCCACCGGAAGTTCAATGGACCAGGTCCTCAGAATGACCGTGTTTCTGAAAGACCGGGCCTATCGCACCGAGTACGACGAGATCTTCAGAACCTATTTCAAAGGGGGATTCCCTGCGCGTTCAACCATCGTGGCTGACCTGATGAGAGAAGAATTTCTTGTGGAAATCGAGGCGATCGCCGCCGCGCCGCGATAAGCGACCGATGGGAAAGAGAAAGAAATATCCCAAGCGTTATCGCATCAGCCTTGACAGCGATGCTTGCATCGGTTGCCTCGCCTGCACGAGATGTAAGGTTTTTGAGATGCGAGAGGATAGGCGAGCACACGCGGTGTTCACGGAACTGGACGACTCGGGCTGCTGCAAAGAAGTGGCGGAGGCCTGCCCTGTGGGCGCCATCGTCATAACGCCTATTTCTAATTCAGGGAGGAGGTAGACTATGGAAATCAAAACCGTGCCGGTTGCCGCAGGCGGGAAAACAGCCCAGGGACTGATGGTCTCATGGGATGGCGGGCAGTTTGTCATGATCATCGCTGAGAAGGGTGTCGTTTCCTGCGGGGTCGTGGACAAAGCCGTGATGGAGCGTTTCGATGCAGCCATTGCCATCGCCAGGGGCACTCCTGAAAAGCCGCTCCGGACCGTTGAGGACCTGCTGGCCGCGAAGATTGCTGACGTGACGAAAAAAGCATCTTCGTCCTTCGGCATTCAAGTGGGTATGAAGGGGGAGGAGGCGCTAAGAAAACTTTGCTTGTGAGAAAGGGGTTGTTGCAAAGAGGCCTTTACGGTATAAGCGACTTGATTGTGAGCATGGCCTGCTCATTTGTGCAAATAACGACCGCAGACGGATGACGGACGACCGCCGAAAAACGAAGTCGGACCGTTGTCTTTCGGAACTATCCATGGATCATGAAGGTCTTTAACCGCAAGAAAGTCTTTTCGGCTATGGTTGGAAGTCACTTGTAAACCGGAAACTTTAGACAGGAAGGAGGCAGTTATGAAAAAGGGATTGTTGGTAGGGTTGATGGTACTGGCGTTCATCGTTTCGTTCGCATCCACGGGCTTGGCCCAAAAGAAAGTTCTCATCGCCGCAAGCTTGGCCAATCAGATCAATCAAGCCTGGATCAACATGGGCAAGGGCATCAAGGATGAGTGCCAGAAAATGGGGTATGATTTGATCGTGGTCGACGCGGAAGACAAACCTGCAAAACAGATTTCCGACACGGAAGACGCTCTGGCCAAGAAGCCTGACGTGCTGCTCCTGAACGGCGTGGATTCAAGTGCCGCCCAGTTAGCGGACATGGCCCAGAAGAGAGGAATCCCCTGCATCTTCCTTGGCCGTAACTACGGGAATGCCACCTGCTTCATCGGCGCGGACAACTACACCACAGGTGTGATGTTCACCGAGTACCATGCCAAGCTCGCCGGCGGCAAAGAGTGGAAACTCATCGCCATCACGGGCACCCCCGGTGCCGCTTCTTCGGTTGACCGCGAAAAAGGCTTTGACGCCACTCTCCCCAAATTTCCCAACCTCAAGGTTCTCGCTCGGCAGGCCGGCTATTATCGCCGCGACAAAACCCTGCCCGTTGCCGAAGACCTGCTTCAGCGCCATGCCGATGTCCAGGGAATCATCGGCTGGAATGACGAAGTGGCGATGGGAGCCCTGGCTGCCGTGAAGTCCCAGAATCGCAAAGGGATCGCGATTACGGGCGGCGACGGCAACAGAGACACCTGCGAAGCCATTCTGAAGGGCGAAGTCAATGCGAGCCTGATGTATGACCTGAAAGGCATTGGCCACCTCGGTGTCCAAACAGCGGCGAAGCTCCTGAAAAAGGAACAGGTCGACAAAATCATTTACGTTCCCCAGATCTGGCTGACCAAGGACAATGTTGAACAGTACCTCAAAGCGATGCAATAGCCTGAATCCTCCTTTAGAAGGAACGCCGGTTCACCTGGGGAAAGGCCTGCAGGAATTGAACTCCTTTTCCCATCTTGAGCTGAATCACATCAGCAAGGCCTTCCCCGGTGTTCAGGCTCTCAATGACGTCTCCTTCGACGTTCATGGAGGAGAGGTCCACGCGTTGATCGGAGAAAACGGCGCAGGGAAATCCACGCTCCTGAAAATCTTGAGCGGGGCTCACCAGGCCGATTCCGGCACCATTGTCATCAATGGCGGGGAAACGTTCATTCAAGACCCCAGAGCCGCCCGGCAAAAAGGGATCGCCATCATTTATGGCTCAGCGTTGCGCATAACCTCTACCTCGGAAGGGAGAGGCAGTTCGGCCGAGGCATCCTTCCCATAGAACGGATGAATGCCCTGGCGCGCGAGGAACTTGAAAAAATCGGGATTCATCTTGATCCGGCGGTACCCGTGGCAGAACTCGGTGTTGCCGAGCAGCAGATGGTGGAGATTGCCCGGGCCCTTTGCGAGAACGCCCAATTTCTCCTCATGGACGAACCGACCGCTTCTCTCACCGATCGGGAGATCGAAATTCTCTTCGAGAAAATCCTCGCTCTGAAAAAAGCAGGAGTGGCCATCGTCTACATCTCCCACCGGCTCGAAGAGATCCATCGCATTGCCGACCGTGTCACGGTCCTCCGGGACGGCGCCGTGGTTCACAAAGGGCCTGTCTCTGAAGTGACCATGAGCGAACTGATCAGCAAGATGGTGGGCCGTCCGATCTCCAGCCACTTTCCGCCCCGCACGCCGGCCAAAGGCGGGGAGATATTGAGAGTGGAGCCCGCCGCCGGCGCAAGCCGAAGCCGGGCGGTCACTGCCCACAAGGGGGAAGTGGTCGGCCTCGCCGGCTTGGTGGGCTCGGGCCGCACCGAATGGGCCTGGAGAGTGATTGGCGCAGCCCCCTCCAGTGGGGAGCATGTCTTTGTCGACGGCAAGCCCGTGCACATCAACTCCCCTTCAAAGGCCAGGGAACTGGGGATCGGGATGGTTCCGGAAAACCGAAAAGATCACGGACTGGTCCTCATGCGCACGGTCCGGGAGAACGTTTCCATGACCATCCTGGACCGGCTGATCAACTGGTGCGGCTTTATCAACATGGCCGGACAGAACCAGTCGTGCCATTACTATGTCAACCGCCTCGGGATTCGCTGCTCCAGCGATTTGGTGGAATGCACCACCCTCAGCGGTGGCAATCAGCAGAAAGTCGTGCTGGCCAAGTGGCTGGTGCGGGACTGCCCCGTCATCATTCTGGATGAACCCACCCGGGGGATCGATGTGGGGACCAAATTTGACATGTACAATCTCATCAACGAGTTGAGCCAAGCAGGAAAAGGGATCGTTCTGATCTCCTCCGATCTGCCCGAGCTGATCTCCATGAGCGATCGGATTTACGTCATGTACAACGGGGACTTTGTCGCCGAGCTTGACTCCAGAAAAACCTCACAAGAAGAAGTGATGCATTTCGCCTTTGGGTATTTCAACAGGACTTCATCATGAACTTGACCTACACTTCCGTCACCCGCCTCCTGTCGCGCTACGGCTCCATTGTCATGCTGGCTGTGCTGGTGGTTCTCATGTCTTTTACTTCAAACGTCCACAATCTGACGAACGTGGTGCGCCAGGTGTCCATTTTCGCCATTATCGGCACAGGAATGACCTTTGTGATCATCACCGCGGGAATCGACCTTTCGGTGGGCTCCCTTCTAGCGCTCACGAGTTGTGTCGCCATGACCGTCATCGACTCAGCCCCAGGGATGGACTACGTGGGGATCCTTGCAGGGTTGGTCATTGGTGCTCTTGCCGGCGCAGCCAACGGGGTGGTCATCGCCCGTTTCAGGGTCCCTCCCTTCATCGCAACCCTTGCCGGGCTCACCGTGTTCAGAGGCCTTTCGCTTGTGGTCACCGGCGGCCTTCCTATCATCAAGCTGGAGGGGAGCTTTCGATTCATCGGTTCCGGCATGATCTGGGGAATCCCCGTGCCGGTGATCATCATGCTCTTCGTGGTCGTGGTCATGCAGATCGTTCTGAGCCGGACCGCCTTCGGCGCCTATGTCTACGCGGTCGGGGGCAACGAGGAGGCGGCCAGGCTCTCGGGAATCAAGGTCGGATGGGTCAAGTTCTGGAGTTATGTTCTTTGCGGATTTCTTGCCGGATTGTCGGGCATGATCCTCATGGCCCGTCTTTCTTCGGCCCAGCCCGCCGTGGGAGAGGGTTTTGAGCTGGATGCGATCGCTGCGGTGGTCCTCGGAGGAACCAGCCTCATGGGCGGCCGCGGCGCGGTGTGGAGCACGCTCATCGGAGCTCTGGTCATCGGAATCTTGAACAACGGCATGAACCTCATGGGGGTTCACACCCACTATCAACTGGTCGCCAAAGGGTTTTTGATTGTCCTTGCCGTGCTCCTTGACGATTACCTCAAAAAACGGAGATAGGGATGCTCCTACTCCACCGGGCCTGAAAACCAAAGGAGGGGAAAACGATGGGTGGAAAAGCTCAAATCTGGTTGGTCATCGCCATAGGCGTGGCGCTGGTTTTAGGCGCCTCAGTTCCGTGCCTTGCCGCAGGAGGGCACACTCAGGTGGGCTTTGGCCTCGCCCCCACCCCCGTGGAAATCGCGGTCTATAGCAAGGACGACAAGCCTATCACCGATGCGAACGTGGTCATCAATTCGCCGGGCTTCTTCGAAACCACGTACAGAACGGACAAGAATGGAGTCTTCACGGCCATGGTTCCTTGCCATACCAAGGAGGCCAAGTCCCTCACTCACGAAGTGACCGTGAGCCACGACAAATACAAACAAGTGAAGGGCACCTTTGTCACGGAAGAAGGAAAATGTGACCAGAAACAGAAGGTCACCTTCAAGCTGGAGCCCAAGTAGTTTTTCGCCTTCTGGAACACGCCCCTCCGAGCCGCTTAGCGAGCGCCATTATGGAGAAGATCTCTAGTGACGTGCTGGTCATCGGCAACGGTGCCGCCGGTCTTCGGGCAGCCATCGCTTCCAGGGAGGCCGGTGCAGATGTTCTGGTCATCAGCAAGTCACCGCCTGGGCTCGGCACCTGCACCCTTCTCAGCGGGGGAGGGCTTGGAGCGGCCCTCGGAGGCCTTTCCCGAGAGGAGCACCTCTCCAGGACCCTGGAATCCGGTCGCGGAATCAACCAGCTTGATCTCCTCGAAACCTTTGTAGAAGAAGCCCCTCTACGCATCCGGGAGCTGGTCGACTGGGGAATGAAGATCAGTTTCTCCTCGGGCATGGCCATGGCCCAGGGCGAGCCTCCGGCCGTGGGCCGGGAGATTATCCGAACACTTCTGGACCGAGCCCGGTCCGTGGGGGTCCGTTTTCTGAGCCCCCTTGTGGCGTGCGGCCTTGTGGCTGATGCCTCCTCGGGTGTGGGGATCCTCGCCTATCACTCAGGCAAAGGCCTGTGGATGGGGTTCGAATCCAAGGCTCTCGTTCTGGCCAGCGGCGGAGGCGGAGCCCTCTACCTGCGGCACGACAACCCTCAGCGGATAACCGGAGACGGTTATGCTCTGGCTCTGAACGCTGGAGCGACGCTCAAGGACATGGAGTTCGTCCAGTTCTATTCCCTGGCCGCTGCCGAACCGGGCCGGCCGGCAGTTCTCATCATGCCGGGAGTCGCCGATCAGGGACGTCTTGTCAATGACCTCGGGGAGAACCTTCTCGAAAAATATCAGATCCACGAGAGGCCTGCTGCATCGAGAGCTCGCGATCGGCTCGCCCAGGCCCTGTTCCGCGAAATCCATGAGCTGGGGCAAAAGGTCTACCTCGACCTGACGAGAGCCCCGGTCCAAGGCCTTTCCCGCGATTACTTGAACTCCGCCAACTGGAACTATGTGAACCGGATTTTCCCCGCCCGGGAGCGACCCCTGCAGGTCGCTCCGGCGGCTCACTTCATGATGGGCGGCATCTCCATCACTCCTGAATGCAGCACAGGCGTC
>JALOPA010000454.1 GCA_025454125.1 Thermodesulfobacteriota bacterium | reverse complement strand
CAATTGTTCCCAAATTGCGTTACCACTCCGTTTATTGATGAGCAATCACTGCTTATGCGTCCTTTATAAGTGATATCAAAGCCCGTAATCCGGTAAACCAGAGAATCTTTCTCATGCCTGATTTCATTAATAATAGTACCAAATTCTTCACTGTCAGGACTATCAAAAGCACAGATGGTGAGATGACCGCTAATCCCCTGATAGGAAAGATTCCTTCAGATTGTCGTGATAAATGAGGGCAAAGGTGGGCTGAATATTCTTTAGCTCTCTCTGGGCGTCGAGCAGCAAGTAGTCCAACTCCGCAGTGGCATCCCGGCCGTCCGGAGTGAGCCCTCCGATGTTGATAGTTTGACCCATATCCGATGAGTTGGCTTTGGCGAAATCCTGGCCAAAATAGTATCCGATCTCCTGAAGCTTGATGAACAGCATCTTCAACAGGTAGACGGCTTCCTCCTTCGTGATGAGGCCGGCCTTTTTGTCCCTCTGATAGAACGGTTCAAGGATCTGGCCCAGATATCCCAAGGAGGTCCCGCAACCCACCTGCTCAATTTCCAAGGCCATGTGCGCGAAGAAGACGGATTGGACAGCCTCCCGGAAGGACCTTGGCGTGTTCTCAGGGACCCACTCGCAGATTTCCGCTATTTCGAGCAGCTCTCTGGCTCTATCAGGATTTTGTTCTTTGGCTGCCATGTCTCTGGCCAGTTCAGCATATCGATGGGCCCAGTGAATGACCGCCCTCAACTCGGTAAGAACGGCTTCATAGAAGAGTCTTTTCAGGTTCTGAGCGTCCACACGGCTTAAGGACAGCCCCTTCAGTTGTACCTCGACATCCTTGATGATCCCTCCCATCCCCTTGGTGAGCACCTTGTTGTAGTTCGAGTCGCCTGCGCCGCCGGGCCAGGTAGTGGCGGCGTAAAAGAGGCCTACCATTTGGGGCAGAAGAGGGCTGAAACCAAACCTTTCCTCGAACATTTTGTTGGCTCGGTCATCGAGGGTTTTACCATCCCAATAGGCAATAACCTCCTCGAACAGTTTTCGGTCTTCAGCAGAAATCGTAACCTCGCCGAGGTGGCTGATTGCCTTTATGTCCTTCTTCATCCAGTTCACATTCCATTCCGGATGGGCGTATATTCCCAAAGGGAAAGAGGCCATACTGCCGACCAAGAGGTTCTCGTCGATGTACAGTCCCTTGGTTCTCATGAGCTTCTCGAAGAATCTGGCTCTTCTGGTCATTGCAGGCAGACCTTCGGTCTCCCGATAAGATTCCATCAAGGCCTTGACCCTTTCCATGTCGAGCTTCTGCGGTGTATCCATTAGCTGAGCCTTTAACCTTTTGATTCGTTCCTCATCGACCTTTAAGCTGCTCCCGAAAAAATTCTCTTTGATTGCCATTTCCATATTGCTTCCTCCTTGTGCGTTATGAGGTTGTCTCTCTGAGTTCGAAGACTTCATCCTTCTTGATAACACACTTAGATAATGATGCAGGATGAATGCCAAGGGCTGTTACATTATGAAGAATAGTGTAACCACTTAAAATTAGATGGTTATTAAGGAAGATGGGTTTGAGGTCGGAAGCGAATAAATGAACGGAAGGGTCGATATTTCGTCTTCAGGTCGAAATATCGTCTTTCTTGTGTTTGGTGGGGATGCCAAGCCGCGACATAGTGCTGTATAGGGTCGAGGCCTTCAAACCAAGTAGTTCTGCAGCCCCTCGGGGCCCTTTGATCCGCCATTTGGTGTTTTCCAGAATTTCAATAATATGGCGACGTTCTGCTTCTCCCAGGGTTCCCATCCGGGAACTCTTGCCTCTGCTTGATTGAGGAAGTTCCACGTTGAGGGTATCTTTGGGACTGACAATGACGGCCCGTTCGATGACATTACGCAGTTCGCGAACGTTGCCCGGCCAGGAATACCGCTGCAAAGCGTCGATGGCTTTCCGGGGAACGTTCCGAATCCTCTTGCCCATTTTCTCCGCAAATTCATTGACGAAAAACTGAACCATAAGCGGGATATCCTCTGGTCTTTCCCGGAGGGGTGGAATATGGATGGGAAAGACCGCCAGACGGTAATAGAGGTCTTCCCTGAATTTCCCCTGTTGCACTGCCTCCTCCAGATCGCGATGGGTGGCCGCAATGATCCGGACATTGACCTGGATAGACTTCGGGCTCCCCAGGCGCTCAAATCGCCCTTCCTGAAGCACCCGCAGTAACTTTACCTGAAGTTCGGGCGCCAGGTCTCCGATTTCGTCCAGAAACAGGCTCGACCCGTCAGCCAATTCAAAGCGGCCGATCTGTTTGGTCAGAGCCCCGGTATAAGCGCCTTTTTCCCGGCCGAACAACTCGCTTTCGATGAGCGTGGGGGCGAGGGAAGCTGTGTTGACGGTCACCAGGGGCCGGTCCTTGCGCCGGCTAAGGTTGTGGATGACTCGGGCCAGCAATTCTTTTCCGGTCCCGGTTTCACCCAGGAGCAGGACTGTGGAATCCGTCTGAGCCACCTGTTGGGCCTGGGCCAAGACTTTTTTTATCCGCGAGCTCTGGCCCACAATCTCCGAGTGTTCAGCCAGGGTCTTGACTTCCTCCTGGAGGTAGATATTCTCCGTCTCCAGCCTTTGTTTGAGCGCCTCAATCTCGCGCAAACGCTCGTTCAGCTCCTTGGCGCTCCTGCTGCGCACCAGAGCGTTCCCCAGGATTTCACCTAAGACACGCAGCCGGGGAATATAAACCTCAGGCCATGTGCGCTCGCTGCTGATGGAATTAAGAACCAGAGAATAAACATCGGATCGACTTGCGACCACGGGAATGTTGAGATTGGCTTGAGTCCCTAAGGCTTCATAGGTTTGCTTATCGGCCGACGCCTCGGCCGGCAGGTCTCGGAGAGAATCAAAAGCCACCACCTCGCGCCCGAGAATCTTTGTGTAGGCCCAGGGGAACATGCTGGCGGGCATTGCTGTATTAACCGGCAAGGGAAGAACTTCCTGCCGTTGGACGAGATGGGTGATTTCCCAGGAGTCCTTGTCCTTCAAAACCCGAACCAGAGCGCAGCGATCGACCTGAAAGAATTCCAGTATCTGTTTTAAGGCATGCTCGATTTCCCGGTTTACCTCTTCCGGTGACACGATGATAAATCGCGCCGAGAGGTCAGACAGCAAGGCTTCAAACCCCAGCCGCTCTTTCAGCGTTTCCTCAACCTGCTTCCGCAGCGCGATCTCCAAGCGCAGTTGCTCGTTGGTTCCAACCTCCGCTGTGCGGCCTTCCACATGCCCTTCCAGTGCCTGGCGGGCCTGGTGCAAGGCCTCATCGCGCCCATGACACGGAGTGAGATCCTTGATGATATGGATGGTGCCGGTGATTTCCCCCTCTTTCTGAATGATGGGCGAACAAGTTACTTCCAGGCTTTTTCCCAGACGCGTATCCCAGAATCTCTCGGTCACCGACCGGCCCTTGGACAGGGCCTGCACATGGGGGCAGGTTTCCACGGGTTGATCAGTACCATGAATGACCTGATGGCATTTTTTCCCTAGAATGTTTTCGGGTTTTTCATTCAGCAGGGAGGCGAGGGCCGGATTGATCTTTACAATCCTGAATTGGTCGTCATGGATGGAAACCGGATCGGGGAAAGCACTGAAGGTCGCCTCCCATTCGAAGCAAGTTGTATCCATGGTTGTGGACGCCTTTTTCATTCCAACCTGATCCCTAGTGATCGGTGCAGATCTTAACGTGGAAAA